>JBFMDG010000413.1:0-6787 GCA_040754135.1 Verrucomicrobiota bacterium | reverse complement strand
ACCTTCCACCAAAACGAGAGCGACCCGGGGCCGCGGACTGTTGTTTCAACCCAGGTCTGCTGATTATGCCCAATCAAACCACTTTGCCCCGCGCTCACGCTGTCGTGTGTCGTGTTAGTTTGGACGCTCCAGAGCGCCTGGCCCCCTGATCTCCAAAGCACATTCGTGCTGTTGAGCCCCTCGACCAATTGCACGGCAAGCGGAAGATTTGCAATTAAGATCACCGAAGCACTGTTATTCGCAAGATTTGATTCGGCTTGCGTCCGGGCAACCGTCACCTGATTGGTAAGATACGCCCCCGCCACAGTCGGGGTGACTGTAATAATGACTGTCGCGGCAGACAGTGCCGCAACGTTCCCAAAATTGCATGTTACCACACCGTTGTTGTGGCTGCTCGTGCCTTGATTAACCGTCGCGGAAACGAACGTGACATCGGTCGCAAGGATATTCGTCAAGACTACATTCGACGAGACGTTTGGTCCGGGATTCATGGCGTAAACAGTATAAACCAAGTTGCTTCCGACAGTCGGCGAACTGGGGCTGTAAGTGACGAGAGTAGCGAGATCATCACTGTCGTAAACAGCAAAGCGGGATGATAATCCGTAATGACCATTTTGATCGTCTATGAATAGGTGCCAATCATCGCTGCTGGGCGACATCGTGATATTTCCAGACCAGCTTCCAGAACTGAACGTCACGGGAGACGACGCGGTTGGCTTACCATATTTAAGGTCCACGAAATACCAACGCGTGGGATCGGCTTCTGTGGGGAATGCATCACCAGACGCGTAATAACTCTGCATGAGTTCCCCATCCTGAAAAGTAAAGGCTCCGTCATAACGCCAATAATACGGTTTGCTGCCTGTCAAAACACCTATCCGATAAATTTGTCCCGGCTCGAAAATAACCGGGCTCTGTAATGCAGTCTCGAGCCATATTTCCGGAAGGCTTTGCACTGTCTCGCTTGCAAGCAGATATCCGCTGTCCGTCCAGATAGAAACTTTGGAGCCCGCAAAATGACGGACATGCGTGACAATTAACCGATTGGTTGGCTGAAATGAGTAACCCAAGGTGAAGTTACCAAGATTATCTGTGAACTCAGGAACTTGGTTCGTCAGCAACGTGTTTGTGGATGAATTGAAATTCACCGCTGAGAGCTGTGCTTGGCCCGAAAAGGATGTGACTGCGTTTCCTAAGTAATCCCTGGCTGTTGCACTGGCGTTGAACGCGGTATTCACCCGCTTGGGCGAGGTTATGGAGCTCCAACTGAAGAAATTCACTTGGCTAAGCAGGGCATCATCGTTGGTTATGGTAGCGGAAATTTGGGTATTGACCGGGATGGCATTGGTTACTTGGCTGAATAGAAAGCTGAATGTTTCATTTACCTCAGGAATGGTATCGCCGACGATTGTAATGGCCACCTGACCCGTACTTACTCCCGGAAAAATGAGGATGGTGTCATCCATCGCGGCATAATCGAACCCAGCGGAGGCTGTTCCGTTCGTAGTTTTAAGGTTGAAGCGAACCGATAGTGGAATGGCAGGGGAATTCGTGAATGGAAGATATCTGGTTTGGCTGCCAATGTTGCCTTCACCGACCACAACATTCCCAAAAAGGAGATTCGGCGGGACAAAAGTCGAGATCGTGGCGCTATTATTGGCAATGTTCGCTTCAGCTTCAATTCTGCCGGTCGTGGCGGTGTTCACGATGAGGACTCCAGCCACTGTAGGCGTGACAATAACCGAAACGGTGGCGGAATTCCCGCTGGAAAGCGTTCCCACATTGCACGTGACTTTGCCGTTTGCGTAGGTGCAGGTACCTTGACTCGAAGTAGCATTGACGTAGGAGACATTCGCCGGCAGAACGTTCGTCACTATCACTCCCGTTGACGAGTTTGTGCCTGAGTTCCTGACGGTGATCGTGTAGGTAAGATTGTTATTCATGGCAACCGGATCTGGAGATGCGGTAATGTAAAGCGCAAGGTCGTTTGTCTGGAGCGCTTCGAATGGGTTGCTCTGGCCGAAATGCCCCAGAGAATCCGTCGCTGTCAAAATAACGTTCGTACCGACCCCTTGCGCCGTGACAGTGCCATTCCACACACCAGAAGTAAAGCTTGAGCTAACCGTCGGCGAAACCGGAACGCTCTGATTTTTCCGTTGAACGGTGAAACGCATGTCTACCATAAACCATCTAGCACTGATCGTCGTAACCGGAAAATTATCTCCCGATTTAAAGAAGCTTTGATCAATGGTCCCGTCTGAAAACGTGGGAACATGGGTCAATTCATGATACGTATTCGCGAGTGGAACCAGCATGCCGATTCGATATGTGATTCCAGCATCCAAAATTAAAGGCGCTAGTAAGGCTGTCTCGATCCACGTGCCGGGTGTGCTCGTCACGTTCATACTTGCGAGAACCATTCCAGTGTCGGTCCAAAGGGAAATTTTTGAGCCTGCGTAATGTCGTAAATGCGTCACCTGCAAGGTTTCGTTTGGAGTGAATGAGTAGCCGACAGTGTAATTCGTGCTTTCTCCGGAGAGAATTCCGCTGTGGCTTACGCTGCCGAGGATGGTATTGGTAGAAATCGCTCCCGCCATTTTTCCTGTCAGAGAAACTGTTCCCACAAAATTAGTCACAGTGATGTTGGCGGCGTCCTTCGCGGTAATCTTCACGGCAAAAGATTGGCCGACCCGTTGCTGAACGGGAATTGGGTCCCATTCAAAATGATCCACTTGGAAAACCGGAAAATTCGTAATGAGAGCGTTGCGTCCTACGGCGACGACGTTCGTTGGCCCAACGGCAGTGCTAAAGATTGTTTTTGCAATGGAAGATCGCGCTTCCTCCCACGTCGTTCCATTCTGTGAGATCAGATGCGCTTGCCCTGGCCCAAACGCATACCAAAGCCCGCCATAGTGAACGGCACCCTCCAATGTCTGGTTCCCGGCTTCGCGTCGAATTGTCCAGTCGATCGCATTGGATGACGTCAATACGATGCCGTTTGCACCTACTCCCACAAATTGATTATTGGCAAACGATACGCCTTTGAGCGTGCGCAATGTTGATGATGTTTGAATGGTCCACGAGACGGCGTTCCCCGAAGTCCAAATCGTCCCTCCCTCACCAACGATAACGTATGTGTTCGCACCGTAGACAATTCCTTCGAGGCTTTGCGCCCCAAAGGTATTCAATGTCCATGAGACGGCATCGGTTGACCTGACAACCGTGGAATAGTCTCCCACTGCAACGAACTTCCCGCCTCCGTAAGTCACTGCCTTCAGAGTATTGGCCGTGCCCGATGTTCGCGCTGTCCAGTTTGTTCCATCACTGGACGAGAGAATGGTTCCTTTTTTTCCAACTGCGACGAACAGGTTATTTCCGAAAGTGACGGACTCCAGATCATTTGTGGTCCCAGAACTAACGGCAGCCCAAGACTGCTGGTCAGTTGACGTGAGAATTGTTCCGCCAGCCCCAACAGCGATAAATTTGCTTAATCCGTACGTAATGCCATAGAGATCAGATGCGCTCGCAATCATCACCAGACTTGCGGAGCTGTTCGTGATGCTGCCACTTCCGTTCGAAATAACGACACTGTAGGTACCAGCGTCTGTTAAAGCCGCTGACCCTCGTTGAAAGGTCGCATTCGTGGCTCCCGAGATTGCATTTCCGTTCAGACGCCACTGATACGTGATGGGGCCTGTACCATTGGTGACCACAGCTGCAAGACTAATTGGCTGCCCAACTTCCCGGCTTAGAGTCACAAAGGATGAAAATGTTCCCAAGGCTGTGCCGGAGCTCGATTGCGCGTTCGTCAGATTGCCTGACGGATCAAATTGAAACAGGGCCTTGGTTTGCGCTCCCGCCGTGAACGTGAAGCAAAAGAGCAATATGGAAATGATTGGTTGTAGTCGCATTAGTTCAAAATCCTTCTTTCGGGACACGTAGCCTGAAAAACTGTCGATCCATTGATCGCGCGATGGGAATTTGGAGAGTTCCGTCTTGGCCTGTTACTGGACTTCCATATGAGGTCCACTCCTGCAAGTTGGTTGAGGTTTGCAATTCATATCTGAAACCCGGAAGAGATTTCCAGGCAACCGACAGCGCGCCGTCATTGCCCTGCGTCAGAGAAAGTGACAGATTTGATGTCGCATCGTAAGGATTAGTTCCAGCTTGAATCTCGGCTGCATTCGATTGTCCATCCAAATCGGAATCATCATCCATCTCGATCACAAGGAACCTCCCGCCCTCCTTGATTAATTGAATCAGAGCTGCGTTTGGATTCTCTGGCAAACGGGGGAGAACAACCGCTACATATCCTGGGATTGGCGCTGGTCGAAGCTCAAGTGCAGCAACACCGAGAACCAAGCCTGCTTTCTCTGCGAGCGCAGCGATGAAAGCAGGCTCGTTGAGGAGAAAAGGACCAGTGTATTCAGTCAGTGTTTCCGCGAGTCCATTTAAGGAGAAAGTGAGTTTTGCATCCGCACGTGCGTTTGAGATGGTCACAGTAACAGGCCAGTTTGTTCCGCTCGTATATTTGACCTGAATGATTGGGGCAGGCACTGCGGCGAACGTATACCAATTTGTTGCGAAGGCCGGCTCGCATCCATTCCTGAAGGCTCCAGCGACGACGCGCTCCAAAACAGCATCGCCTTGGCCGGGATTTACCATATCGGAATGGAAAGAAAACGGACCCGTGTACGATGTTGAAGTCACAGGCACATTTTTGGCGGCGAGCAAGGGATCGTCCTCGTGATCCCAAATCGGCTCATATCCGTTATTGTATCTCACTCTCGTCCCCTCAAGTGTTGTAACAATGCTAATCATTGTGCCGTTCGTGATCGTGCCGGACTGAGGTAAAATCACTGGAGATTCGCAGATCGCGGGTTCCGTGTTCGTGATCGTGCCAACGACGGGCTCGCTTGTTTTCGCGTGCATCCAGAGCATCCATGGCATTAAGAATATCGGGACAACGCAATGGAGAGAAAGCGTCTTCATGATAATGTTCCATACCCAGGTTTCCATGGCTCGGAGAGTACCTGATTAATGTCGCCTGCGATGAGTTTTTTCCATAACTCGATAACGCGTTCCTTTGGTACAGGAATCATGTGCCGAACGTTTTGTGGATCGTCGATATTCCCCAAAACCACGCGGCCATCGCGATGAGCTGAGATTCCCCAGCCTGAACTGTCATGGCTAACCGTCACATCACCATGTTCAGCATCAGCAGAGAGTAGTTCATCGTACAAATCGACGAGGCTTTCCAGGGGAGGATCTTCATCACCAAAACCATCAGTATGGATCACTCCGAAAATGGATGGATTCACGGTTAAGTCGATGAAGCATCGGCCCTGGTCACTCACTCAACACCTCGCGTAGAAAACTTTTAACTTCCTCTGGAGCGTCTGATTCCAACGCAGCCTTGAGTTCAGCGCGAACTTCAGGTACATCGATCCGTTCCAATGCAATAATTGCGGCGATGCGCGCATCAACGCTCCCCGTCTTCAAAAGTGCCAGTAGTGGAGATATCAATTCATCGGCTGGGTAATTGGCAGCTATTTCAGCGGACCATTCTCTAACAGACGGGTGCGGACTATTTAAGGCTTCAATCAAGGCTGGAATGACCTCTTTTTCTGGATGCGCAAGAATCGTGTGCTCGACGAGTTGATATACGCCGTGCCCATCTCCTTCGCCAAACGCGTTCAGCAATAGCGGAACGCAACGATTATCAGGGTGTGCGAGAAAATGTTTACGCACTTCGTCGAAGCGTCTTAGAAGGTCCTCACCGATCTCCCGCGTGGGCGGAAGTGGCTGGTAGGACCGGAGGAATTCGAGTGCTTCGTCTGTCGTCATGGGATATTTCCGATTTGACGGTTCAGTTCGATAAGCAACCGCATCTGCTGGTTCACAAGTGAGCGGTCATATCCAACATCCCGCAAAATATTTCTCAAATTGCGCAAGTCAGCAGCCAAATTCCGTCTGTTGTTGCCTAGATCCACGGTTCGCCCAAAAGTTCTTGTTCGTTGGTGCAAGTCCCTTCGCAGATTGATGGTTGCACCGCCATACCTTGATGTCTCGCTCACCGCGTCCTGAACAACATGATGCGGAGTATGTGTAGCGTTGAGTCCTCTAAGAATGTTGCCGCGCCGTGACTGACCATACAACCCGACAAATAGGTCCTCTCCTGGTCCCGGAACTCTTGCTCCGCTCGAAGATGCAAATCCAGGCGTAGAACTGCCAAAATTTTCTGGATTCAATGGATTGAGTTGATCCCGAATCAAATTGCCGGCGCTATCTCGAATTCTGCCTTCGCGGTCTCGCCATTGGCCCTCACCAAGAACAGATCCTCTCGTGGGTTCGCAGGCAAGTCCGAGTGGATCGATGAGATTAACCGGATCATTGAATGCGTAGGAGTACAGATTTAGGCCTTCCGCCTCGCCAATAGGGTCTCTACTCAACCAACGGCCAAGGTCAGGATCATACGCACGAAAGATCGGCAGCAGCAGCTTGCTTCCCGTATGCTCAAAATGACCGGAAAAACCAAAATCAGGAGTCGCGAACCCACTCGCCGCAAACACCGTAGTTCGTCGCCCGAAAGGATCAAAACTATTCCTGAATTTTAAAGTTCCACTGGAATCGAGAACTTCTCTGATGGAGCCAAGATGATCACGAGTGTAGAAAAAGTTGCTTCCATTTATTTGAACCCCTTGAGGGAAAAATCTCTTTTGAACAGTTGCCCCTGTGCTGTCACGCTCTTCAGCTAGCGCCGGTCCGACCCACAAAAACTTCCGAT
>JBFMDG010000412.1:0-6816 GCA_040754135.1 Verrucomicrobiota bacterium | reverse complement strand
GCTTCGGCAAAGACATCGGAAATTGTGGGCGGCCGCGTATCAATGATAGCGGAGGCGCGGATCTCCGCCGGAACCGATTCGTCGAAGTATTCGACACCGACCGAATCATTTTCTCCGGCCTGGATGGTGCCGCTGCCAGGCGGGCTGGCGCTGCCGCTCAGATTAAACGTGCCGCGGAACAAACCGGGTGTGGCGGTTGAAAACAACTTGATCCGTTGTTCTTCGCCGGACGAAAAGTTGAACGCTTTCACCTCGATTTCCGTTCGGTCCACGAGATCCGAATCCGCCAGTTCCACCGTGACCACCGAAGGAATGGTGTAAGCCGGACTATCCAGCGCCAGCGTGGAAAGTCCGTTCAATCCCGGGGCCAGAAAGCGCAGCACGTTGAGCAAAAGATTATGCCGGTTGTTCGGTGAAGGATCCGCATCCGGCACGGCTTCGAGCGGAAACGAAAAGAAGACCAGGCGTCCTTTGCTGTCCTTGCCGGTCTTGGGATATCTCAACCCGGCGGGCTTGCCCGATCCGGGCTCGATCAAAATCGGCACCGCATTCGTACTCGGCATGAAGGTGTCCGAAAAATCCGGTCCAAAAAAACCGCCGAAAATATCGTATTCGGTATAATCGAGGGCGAGATCGATCCCGCTGCCGATCGGGTCGCCTTCGACGCCCAGAATCGTGGGCACTTCGACATCCTCATCGAAATCCTCCACCTGGAGCACCTCTTTGCGGAACGATTGAAACCCGCCGCTGTCGAGGCGGCTGAGAAGCTCCATCGACGCGAGGAAAACGGCGCCGCCTTTTTCCAGATACTCACGCAATGCGCTCTGTTCGGCGGCCGTGAGCGGGGTTTGATTGAATTCAGGCAAACGCCAGAGCACCACCCGGAACGGTTTCATTTGCGCAGCCGTCGGCGCTTCTTTCACCGTCAGATCCCAAATTTCATAACTGACGCCGATCCGATCGAGGGCTTCGGTGTAACCGGTGATTGGAATTTCCAGCAACGGATCCTGAAACCCATCCACTAACAGAATCGTCGCCGCCGGCGCGGGCACGAATTCATAATTTTGCCCGCGATTATTGTCCGTGGCCGCATTCCCCGCTTCGTCTACGGAAGTGACTTCAAACTCGTACCGGGTTCCCACTCGCAATCCGGCCAAGGTCATTTCATGGAATGTAACGAAACGGGAAGACGCCACGAGATTGTCGAGGACGTCGTTGGCGCCGAAACGCACCTGTGATGTGGCCAGCTCGTCTGTTTCCCAGCGGATGACAATTTGGCCGAACTCGTTGGTGCTGGTGACGGACGAAATCACCGGCGGCATCAAATCAACGCGCGCTGTAGCCAATCGCGTTTCGGCCGGAGCGGCATCGATGTAGGAAACTTCAATCGTGTCATCATGGCGGACCTGCAAAATGCCATCGGCGCTGGCCACTCCCGTTGCGGTGGAGATGGCGCCTGAAAAAATACCGCGGGGATCGACGGAATTTAACACCAAGGGTTCCCCGCCTGATTCGGTGCTGCTTTTGATCAGCACATTGACCGATGGCCGGCCGGCGAGGTCGTAATCGATCACTTTCATTTGCACAGTGGCCGGCGCCGAGTAAGCCCTGCGATCGAGTGTGACCAACCCGGTTCCCGGCAGGGGCACATCACCGGAGATAACGAGCGCAAAATCCTGATCGATGGCCGCGGTATCCCGGCGCGAATCCTCGATGACTTTCCGTGCGCGGATGCGCAAAAGGTATTCGCCAGGCAGTGGCCGCGCCAAATGCACTCCTTCAACGTTGTTGATGTTGTCGTTCTCGGTGGGATTCGGGGTCGATTCGCCATCGACAAATTGATTGCCATGATAAACCTGGCCATCCGGCGCCACAATTTCCAGATCAAGGTTGTTGACCAAAGCAGGCAATGTGGCGGGAAATCCTGGAACATCTGTATAGACCAAAGTGATTTTCAAAGGATCGAAACCGTTCCCCACCAAAAAACGGCGCTCATACATCTGCCCCGTCGTCAGCAAAACCGATTGATCCAAATATTCAAAAGTGCGCAGCTCACTCACCATTTCGGTCAGATCAATCCGCCCCCAGCCTTCATCGTGATTGGGCGACGGAAGCGTGTCGGTAGGATCGTCGAGCTCGACTGCGGAATTGATCAAGGCGGCTTTGACGAGCGCGGGCGATGGAGTCGATCCGCCAAAAGTTTCGCGATAATATTGAATGAACACCGCGGCGGCGCCGGACGCATGCGGGCCGGATTGGCTGGTGCCGCCTTGATATTGGTAATTCGGCGAAATCGTCAGCCAGGCATTCTCATCGGTGGCGGAACCGGACTGCAACGAGGCGATCCAGGTGCCCGGGGCAACCACATCCGGTTTGATGCGGCCATCTTCACAAGGACCGCGGCTGGAAAAATCGGCCATTGTTTCCTGTCCTTCGGTGTAAATGAAGAACTCGACGCGATTGTTTTGAGAGGCGCCGGTGGCAATCACATTTTTGGCGACGGCTGGACTGCCAATGGTGTGCGAAGCGGGACCTGCATTGCCGGCCGAGAATTCCAACACGTAGGGTTGATCTCCGGGCGTTTCCGCATCGGCGTCGCGCACCAGCGCGTCAAATTCGGCTGCGCTCAAATCATAACGGCCATGGGTATCGTCCCCCCAGCTGTTGGAACCGACATACGCTCCAGCCCGGACGGCGTCGCGCGTCAGTTTTTCGAAACTGGGCGGGGCTTCGTAATTGCCGATGCCATCGAAAATGCGTTGCGAGATAATGTGTGCGCCCGGCGCGACACCGAGGCCGTACAGCAGGCCGGTTTCATCTCGCTCTCCCAAAGCAGCGTTGCCAGCGATAATCCCCGACACGTGGGTTCCATGGCCATGTTCGTCCGAGCCATCTTCCAAAGTTCCATAATGAAAGAAGGCGCTCACCCTTCCCTCGAGATCGGGATGCATCGTGCCATCGTCGCCATTGTGCAATCCGCTGTCGGCGACCGCGACGGTCACGCCTGAACCGTCATAGCCGAGTTGATGAACAAAGGTTCCATTCGTTCCACCGGGCTCCGTTTCCTCAGGTTCTCCGGCCACAATGCGGGTTGAAACTTCATCGAACAATTTCGGATGCGGAGCCCGCTCGATCCAAAGCACCGCGTCGGAAGCAGCCAGGCGATTCAAATTCGCCGGTTCAATCGCGCCTTCGATAATGGTGCCGAAACGCGTCGCTGATTGTTTCGGGATTGCGGCGAACATGGCGCGAAGTGGTGCGAGTTCCGGTTCGGCTTGTGGAGCGGCCAGAATTTTAAGGCGGACCAGTTCTGGCGCTTTCGGGGGGGCCACCGCGGGACGGTTGAGTAAGGCTGAGTCCACCTTCCATGCCGGTTGATACTCTCCCACCCAGCGAATGAAAGGCAGGCCACGAACACGGCTCAACCGAACTCCCCGCAGCCGCACCACGAACGCATCCTCTGGAACCGATCGAAGGATGTCGGCGTTGAGCGCGCGGAGTTGTTGAAGTGTGTCGTTGGTAGGCACACCTGCGAATTGCACGAGGAACAGGCCTGTGACCGGCTGTTCGAGGGCGTGGGTTTGAATCGGCTTCGCGCGATCGGGTGTGGGAGGAGTGAACGTCTCATTCCGCAGTCGAATGGGTTTCGCGAGGGCCGTTGCCATGGTCAAAGACCCGAGCAACAGGAAATAAGAAAGGGGTATCGCTAAACCACGAACTTTCACTTGCTGACCGTAGCAGAGAACCAAAAACCGAACAAGCATCACGAGGCCGTTTCTCAAGCTGGATTCAGTCCAGTTTGGGCCGTTCGGAAAGATATTTTTTCTGAAGGGTGGGACCGTTCTTGTCCCTGGCAGGGGGCTAAGCTGCCCAACGCAATATGAAAAACCAAATGGAACTCAGTTTCGATGTTATGAGCGCGCACCGTCACCGCAACCGCCCGCCAAACGGTTCTCGCCGTTCCCGCTCGCGCTGGTGGTTTGAACGGATGCGCAACGTGGTTGATCGAGCGTTCGATTGGAGCGCGACGCCCTCTCCGCGCGCCGAGCAGACTTATCTTTCGTGGTCCCGGCCAGCTCCGTTTGTCCGGCGCGTGGACCGCAGTTCCAACTGAACTATTGGACGAAGCTGATTCGGTAGAGCCGGAAAGCCGCGTTGCCAGTCTGACTGACGGCACGGAATTTGGAATTCCCGACGATCGCCTCCAGCTGCGCATTTGCGTCCGTGGACCACGGGCCGTTGACCGATGCGGCCGTTTCCAGTTTGAAATTCGAGGCGGTGGGCGGATTCGTGACTTCGAATTCAACTTCGACCTGCGTAGCACCTGCTCTCCGGACGCCGGTGATTCGAATGGTCGGGGGCAACTGGCCCACTTCTGATCGAACGTCCAGCGCGGGACCCCAGTTGAAGAATCGATTCGAGATTTTGGGGCGAACGGCGAGCGCGAAATTGGCGGCTTCGGAAGGGCTGAAAATAAACTGCGCGCCATTGGGAACGTCGGCCACGATTTCATTCGTGAGTTCGTCGGTTTCCGTAAAGCTCACATCGTCGATGTAAAACCCGACTCCGGGTGAACTTTGCGGAAAGAAAGTTCCCGAAGTGAAAATGTAAACAAATCGAAGTTTAAACTCCTTATCAGCAAACGCGCTGAGGGAAACGGTTTCTTGATTGAAATTCGCATCGCCACTATCGCCAGTTCCAGCCTTGCTCCAAATATCCAACCATGTCTGGCCACCATCGGTCGAAATCTGGGCCTTGGCGATCTGGCTCGGCGTGGCAAAGCCCAAGCGCGCCTTAAACAGCAGTTCACTATTCGAATGAGCGCGCAACACGGGATTGAACGTGAGGATTTGATTCACCGGTTTCGCATGCGCCAAATGGAATGAGCGCGTGCCGGATGCTTTCACGGCGGTGTCGAGAAGCTCGTAACCCTCCGAGATTTCAGCCGTGACACGCCCGGTGCCGTTTTCAGCTCCTTCCACGGCAGTGAAGGAAGTCACTTTCGTTTGTTTCCATTGGTAGGCCGTGGCGCCACCGACTTCAGTGAAGCGATACACATTGTTTTGGTTGATGAAAGCGACGGGTGAACCGGAAATCACCGGCGGGTTGTAAACCGGTGCAAAATTGACCTGGACATTGGCATTGTCTGAAACCGTCACGGTCTGCTCAACCGCACCGAGGCCCGGTGCAGAAAAGGTGACCGTGTAGGTTCCATTCGCAGGCACCGGCACCGTGTAGCCACCAGATCCGGCTGTAACGGCGAAAAAGTTTGCATTGGAAACGCGCACATCGACGCCGCCGATGCCTTCGCCGAGATCATAAAAATCGTTTCCATTGAGATCGTAAAAGGCCACGCCGAGCACCAGGGGAGTCAAGCCGCTGCGATTGGCGAAGTCCTGGGTCACGAGCTGGGGTCCCACATTGGTGTTGCGTCCGAGAAAGACGCCAATGCCGACTTCGCGGAACGCGGGATTGTGAATGGTAATGCGATGGCCAGGGGGTGTTTGCATGCCTCCAGGACCATCGCCCCAATCGACTTCGAAACCGGCATGTCCCTGGAACACCGAAGTCGCAAATGAAAAAATATTTTCGGAGAGCTGCGTAAACGGGTAACCCTGAGCTGCTACTCGTTCTCCCACTCCTTTGCCATCGGCGTCGAGGTGCTGTTGCCAATCGTTGACAAACATGTCGAGACTGTGGAGGCGCGCGGCGGCGGTCAATTGCGCGTTCAAAGCTACCGGCGGCGCGGGAGGAATGAGCGCGAACTGTTGCACCATCAGGTTAAGATCCGTTCCGAAAAAGGCGTAGGCATTGAGAATGTCGGGATCGGTTGCGTCCCGAAAAAAGATCGCCTCTCCGGCGGGGTTCATTCGCGCACGATTGATGAATTCAAGGTAGAGCTGCTCTTCGTCCGTAGGCTCACCGATAGAATATTGAACCGGCGCCGCCGCTGCGGCGATGGCTGCTGGCGCATCGGTGGAATGGAGTTGGCGCTCGGGCCGGCTCAGGATCGGGGGTGAAACCGGTGGAGCTTTGGGAGTCGGTCCTGGCTCAGGGAGCGGAGCTGCCCCTGAAGAAAAGATCAGGTTTGAAGCCAGCACCGTGAGCACACAAAACAACCGCATAACGGGGAAAAAAACTGAAGGCGTCATCGTGATGGGCGCGACTATAGCACATTCCGGCATGCAGGAAAGTTAGAAGTGGAAGGGTGGAAGGGGATGGCACAGGGTGGCCATGCGCTTTCAGGCTTTCCCTGAGACTTGATTCAAGCGGGTTCCGGGGTTGCCGCGGTTCGGGGCGGGCCTAATTTGGCACATGAAACAGCATCGCAACACCCGCGGCAAAATCTCAGAAAAATTCCTCGGCTTGGGAACCGCCGATCGCGCTTTGCTGGAGCAACGTGCCCGGGACATTGCCGAGATCAATGGACGCCCTTCCGATCAATACAACGAACACGATTTGGAACAGGCTTCCCGTGAGCTTTGGGGCGTGAAAAATGTGCCATCCGCCGGAGAAGAGGAAGACGAGACGGTTTCGACGACGCGTCTGGGCATTCCTGGCACCGCAGGCCATCGCGCGGAAACACGACCTGCTACGGACGAACAAACGGTGGCGGAAGATCTGGTGCAGGAGGGGGTGGACGAAGCCACGCACGAGCAGATGCTCGAGGGCAGCAGAGAATCGATAGAACGTTCCAAAAAATAGATATGGCTACGCAAGAGATCAGCGCGCTCGATTGGGCCCGGTTCTGCGAGCGTTTTGACCAGTTGTTCCAAGGGGCATTGCTTTCCATCGATCATCAAAACCCGAACGGTC
>JBFMDG010000411.1:0-6826 GCA_040754135.1 Verrucomicrobiota bacterium | reverse complement strand
CACCACTTCGATCGAAAGAATGAATTTTAAAGGTTTTTCGTCCAGAACGACCGTCGTCCGTGCCACCGGACGGGGAGCGATGACCGGCGCCGCCGGTTGCGGCAGCATGGTCCTCGGGCCGTATCTGCTGCCGCCGTAGCGGCGCTGCAATGCATCATTGGGGATCATGCTTGGCGATGTTCCTGGATACGTCATATAAGGCATCACCTGCGTCTGGAGCTGGCTCGGATCTTCCTGTGCCGTCCCTCGTTCCACCACGGTATTGCGCACGAGGAAGGCCTGGGTGTGTTTCCCGAGCCCTTCGAGCACCGCGGCCAGTTCTCCGGAAAATCCTTGGAAGGTGATTTCATACGGCGTGACCACGGCCCATTCATTGGTCACGATTTTTGATCCGAGAAAATCCTGGGAACCAGTGTTTGCTTCGTCCGCAATGGGCACCCGTTTCATTCCGATGAGCGAGTTGATTTTTGCCGAGAACAGCACCTCACAGATGGCTTTGATCTCGACTAATTGAGTTGCCAGAGGTTCCAGGCTGCCCGCCGGAAATTCCACCTTGCTCTTCTGCGAAGCGAATGTGAACCAGTATTGATCTGGAATCGTCACGCCCGCTTTTTCAGCCTCGCTCTTCAGATCATTGATGGTGTTGTCGAGCAGCGCGCGCAACTCGCGAGTAGTGAGCGGCTGCGGAATGGGAGCGGCCGGGAAGAGCTTTTGCGTTTCAGCGAGAAACTGCTGCAGCTTTTTCTGATCGGTCTTTACGGCTTCGATGTTTTCGCCATTCGGGTACGGGTCGCGATTGACCAATCCCTTCAGCACCTCTGTTTGTTGCGTCAGCGTCTCTTTGACCTGACTTTCCTCTTTGATTTTTGTGATCAGAAAGAAAATGGCGAATCCCAACAACCCCAAAGCCACCACTCCTCCAATCACCAGAAATAGATTTCGCTTCAGCCAAGGCATATTAATTCTTGATGGGCTGCTTCAATTTAAGAGTCATACCAAAGCCGAAAGCGGTCGCTGATTCATCGACTTGTTCCAGATCTCCAGAAAGTTTTGTACCATCTTTGTCAAACCACGGGCTGGCTTTGAACGCCAGCTCCACGGCAAAGGCCAGGTTCCCATTCGCGGCTGTGTCGCCGGCGCGATTCATATTTACGGCGCGCAATTTCAAATTGATTGTGTCGAGCTGATTCGTGGAAGTCTCAGAGGTGGTGGTGGAGCCAGGCACTGGTGGTGGAGGAGCTTCGACTGCAGATTCTCCCTCGCCCGCTGGGGTCTGTCCTTTCATCAAATGCGGGAAATAACGGGCCATCAATCGCGGGTCCATCATGAACGGCGTCGCTCGCGGCGCTTCCTCTTCCGTCGAAGTGATGGTGGGCGCCTGCGAGGCTTGGAGATTGGTGCCCAAAGATTCAATCCAGACGCCGACATCGAGTCCCGGCTGCTTCATCGTCTCCTCGGTCTTCACGAGCACGGTGCGGACTTCTGAGAGCAAATCGCCCCAGAAAAAGCGCATTTTGGCGTACTCGGTAAAGGCGTCGATCTCGTCTTTAATTCTCTTGACCTGCGTTTCATGTTGCTGGAGCACGTCCGCGTTGCGTTGCAAAGGATCGAGTTCCTGCTCGACGTCCTGCAAGGAGGCGGATTCGACCGAAGCGATTTTGCCGTAGAACCAGCCGTAAGCGAACACGACCAGCACGAGGCTGAAGATGGTGGCGATGAAGTAAGGTTTTTTCTGATCGAACTGCTGGCGTTTGCGAATGCTCTTTGGAACGAGGTTCAGTTCCACCGGACATTGCGCCACGTTGCGCAACCCCAATCCGACCAATTCGCCGAAGGCATGCGCATACTTGGCCAGATCTTCGAGGTTAATGGAGGGATCGATCTGGATGTTGCGGAACGGATTGAAATACTCGACCGGCAGATTCAGTTTCTCGGCAAAAAACTGGGCCGTATATGGCATCACGGAAGCGCCGCCCGCGAGGAACAACCGTTGCGGCGCCGAGCCGCCTTGTTGCCCGCGATAAAACTGGAT
The DNA here is from genome assembly GCA_040754135.1 of Verrucomicrobiota bacterium. Taxonomy (GTDB): domain Bacteria; phylum Verrucomicrobiota; class Verrucomicrobiia; order Limisphaerales; family SIBE01; genus JBFMDG01. Next base: position 4,794 of record JBFMDG010000411.1, on the reverse strand, counting down.
CGTTTGATTGACCTGAATGTGCAAACGGGTCATCACCTGCCGGGCGATCTTGGAAATCGCAGCTTGATGCGGATTTTCCGGCTCTTCGTAGGCACCGCCGAGACTGACGAAGCCTTCGGCAATTTTGATTTGTTCGGCATCGTTGAAACGAAGCTTGGCCTCCGCGGCAAAATCCTGCGTGATGGAGTTGGCTCCGATATTGATGCTGCGGGAATAAACTTTTCCTTTTTCGAAGAAGAGCAGGTTGCTGGTTTTGGCTCCGATATCGAGCAGCATGGTGCAGCCCTCTAAATCGCCGTAGTTATAACGAAACGCGTTGCAGAGAGCGGCAGGCGAAACATCGACCAATTCCAGCCGCAAGCCGGTGGTTTCGGCCGTGCGGAACAGCCCTTCGACCACGTCGGATTTGATGGCGACAAGCAGGACCTCGATTTCCCCGGTGGGAGTGGTGCCGAGGATCTGGTAATCCCAGACCACTTCTTCGAGCGGGAAAGGGACGTTTTGCTGCGCTTCGTACTGGATGATCTGGGTCACCTTCGAAGTGTCCACCGGCGGGAGCTTGACGAACTTGGAGAAAACGTGAAATCCCGGAGCGCAAACGTTGCTCAGTTTCGAACTGAATCCGCGTTCGGCGATTAATTCCTGAATGGCTTTGCGGAGAAGATTTTCGCGCGCGGCATCCTGAGATCCTTCCAAACCGAGGTTTCTGACGCCGTAATTCTTGAGTACAATTGTGCCCGCTTCGTTGGGTTCGAACTCCGCCACTTTCAGGGTCCCGGCCCCGAAATCCAGGCAAAGAAAAGATTTAGTGTTTAGCATTTGTACTTTCGACGCCTTCCTCGCCAATACGTTCTACCCTGCGCCGGACCAAAGTCGAACGGTGTTGGAGAAAGTCGGCGTGCTGGTTACTGAAATTTGGATAGTCGGTCAAATATAAAAAATATTTTTTCACTCAAACACGGTCAAAGGTCATGCGCGCGAGGCTATCACCTTTCCGGCAAAGTAGGCGATGGTTTTTTTAAGGCCTTCCGACAGCGGCACGACCGGCTCCCAATCAAGCATTTTCCGCGCTCGCCCAATATCGGGCCGGCGAACTTTAGGGTCGTCCTTTGGCAACGGCTTGAAGACAATTCGGCTCTTCGCCTTCATCGCGGCAATGATCTCGCGCGCAAATTCAAGCATCGTCATTTCGTGCGGATTGCCAATATTCACAGGCTCATTTGTCGAACTCATCATCAACCGGTAAATCCCCTCGATCAGATCCGAACAATAACAAAAGCTGCGCGTTTGCGTGCCGTCGCCAAACACCGTCAGCGGCTTGTTTTTCAACGCCTGACTGACAAATGTCGGCACGACCCGCCCGTCATTCAATCGCATCCGCGGGCCGTAAGTATTGAAGATCCGGACAATGCGTGTCTCAACGCTGTGCTCCCGATAATACGCCATCGTCAATGCTTCGGCGAAGCGTTTGGCCTCATCATAACATCCGCGCGGCCCGATCGGATTCACGTTGCCCCAATAATCCTCGGTTTGCGGATGCACCAATGGATCGCCATACACTTCGGAAGTCGAGGCCAGGAGAAAACGGGCCCCTTTATGTTTGGCCAGGCCGAGGGCTTTGTGCGTGCCGAGCGAACCGACCTTCAACGTTTGAATCGGCAATTCCAGATAATCAATCGGGCTCGCCGGCGACGCAAAATGCCAGACGTAATCCACCGGCACATCCAGAAAAATGTATTCGGTGACGTCCTGCTGGATGAACTTGAAATCGGGATGGCCTCCGAGATGGGCAATGTTGTCGATGCTTCCCGTGACCAGGTTATCAATGGCGATGACTTTGTGTCCTTTAGCCAGCAGATAATCGACAAGGTGGGAACCTAAAAATCCAGCGCCACCGGTCACCACAGAAGCCGGCGGGCGCGAACGCGGAGAACGAGTTTTTCGCGGCATGCGGCTGGATTATTTAGCGCCAGTGCCCAAAACCACAACCGGAATAGTCCGCACAAGAATCTTTAAATCCAGCCAGAGCGACCAATTGTCGATGTATTCGAGGTCCAATCGGACCCAATCCTTAAAATCGCGCACGTTGTTGCGTCCGCTCACTTGCCACAAACAGGTCAGTCCGGGTTTCACGCTCAGTCGCCGGCGATGCGCCAAATCATCAAATCGCTGCACTTCATCCACCGGCAGCGGACGCGGACCGACCAGGCTCATTTCGCCGCGCAGCACGTTGATCAGTTGCGGGAATTCATCCACGCTGTAGCGCCGCAGAAATCTCCCGATCGGAGTGACGCGCGGATCGTTGGTGACTTTAAAAACCGGGCCGCTCATCTCATTCAATGCTTCGAGTTCCTGTTTCAACTGCTCCGCATTGGTGACCATCGAGCGGAATTTGAGCATCGTGAACGGGCGTCCGTTCAATCCGCTGCGTTGTTGCCGGAACAAGACCGGTCCCGGCGAGGTCAGCTTGATGAGCGCGGCGATGATGAGCAACGGAATGCCAAGAAGCGCCAGGGCGCAAAACGCCCCCACCACATCCATCATTTGCTTGGCCAAATTCTGCCACGACTCTTCCGGTGTGGATCGAAAAACAAGCATGGGACGGCCATAGAGATCGTCGAGTGAAGTTTGCGAGATCTGAGTTTTGAAAAAATCGGCCATGAGCCACGCTTCCACGCCTTCCAACTCGCACGCTTGAATGGCTTTTTCGATCTGGCCAAAAAACATGTGTTGTGCGCTCAGAATCACTCCGTTGGCTGAATGTTTATGCAATAAATCGACCAGATGCTCGACCGAGGTCTGGTTCAAGTCGAGTTGCGCCACAATTTCGAGATCATCGGACGTCTGCTTTAATTCGTCGCGCAGCCGCATGGTATCTTCGCGCGTCCCCGCCAGGATAAATCGGCGCCTTAATTGAGATTGCCCAAGCGTGGTCTTCAGCCATTGACGGACGAGTTCCTCTTTCAGGAACATCAGCCCAAAAGCAGTCGCCCCAAAGATGAACGGCACCGCGCGAGCGAGTTGAAGCTGCTTGAACAGGAACAACGCAAAAATCACCGTCACCAGCGACAGACCGCAAGCCTTAAGCAATTGCCAGGCGGTGCGGCGGCGCGAAGGAATGAGAGGCCGGCTGTAGAATCCCTGCATCTCCAGCAGCAGCGGAGTGGACATAAAAACGACCAACAACAGCCAGAGATACTCGGAAAAGGGCTGAATGTCCGCAGTGCCGCCAAAGATTTCGACGCGCAAAAACTTCGAGCGAATGAAGTGAGCCAGCCAAAAGCCGAAGCAAAAGAGCCCCGCGTCCACGAACTTCATGACTTGAACACGGATTTGGCGTTGCCGGCGTAACATGGGCTATCTATTTGAGTGCCGTTTGGGTCTGGGTGTAAACAAAATCTTTTCTCGGCCGCAGGCGCATCAGATTTCGACGCACTCGCGGCTCCCAATCATTCCCGCAACGCGGCCTGACGGTTCGGCTCGCTTGAACCCGCGTTCAATGCCGGACCGCTGACGCGTTGGAATTCCGGCACGGTTTCGGAAATGAATTTTTCCATTCGCGCGTAACTCGCCGATTCCTGTCCCGGGTAACAAATGTTGAAGTAAGCAATGTAAGCCCAGCGTTGCAACGTCCCATCGCGAATCAGGTCGCGTCCCATCCACCACATCCGTTCCCAATGCGATGCGGTGAGCTGGCCATCCGCCACGAACCAATAAACAAAAAGAGCCCGAAAGGTCGTGGGCTCTCCCTGCTCGTTCCGGCCACGCGCGGTGGCGGTCAGTTTCATCGCCTGCAAATCATACCGATGCGGACGCTGCACGGGAATGGTCACCAATTCGCTATGATCAATCTTCCAGCCCTGGCCGGTTAAACAGATTTCCGGTTTATGAATGCTGCCGCGATCGGTTCCCATCACCACCGTGTTGATTGCCACGCGAAAACCGTCAGGAGCGGTATAGGTCATTTTGCCGTAGGTGGTGTCTTTCGGCAGCCAGGCTAACTCCGCGGCGCTCACGGATTCGAGGCGCGCTTCAAACCCGGGAACCTGGCTCGGCAATTCGACCCGTTCCGGGCAGGCCGGCTTGCCATCCGGACCTGGCATGGGCTGGGCAACAATCACCACGCCCGGTTTGCCAAGCTTCTGCCCTTGCTGCAATCGCATCAAAAATGCGCCTCCGGCCAGGATCAGGACCAGCACAACCGCGAACATCGACCAGGTTTGCTTTTTCATGCGCGTTGCAATTTGGAATCTTCACGAAGCCATACACCCAACGCCATCACGCAGATCAGTGCCAGCGCAAAGGTGACGAATCCGGCATAATCATGAAACTTCATGCCCGCCTTTTCCCCAAAGGCTTCGGCGGTAATGATCACTCCGGTGATGCGAATGACGTTGCCCACCACCGCCAAGGGCAGCGCGATCACAATCATCAAAAGCCGTTTCCAGGTCGCCCGAAAGGTGATGAACCCATAAATCGTCGTCAGCGCCACCAACACCGTCAGGCTGCGAATGCCGCTGCAGGCCGCGGCGACATCGTACTGAAATGTTTGCCGCGCATCAAAAAGCTGCGTGCCCACGCGAATGACGTCGATGCCGAGGACGAGTTGACTGAATCCCGCCGCGATCCAGGAGACCATCATGCGCAGCGGAAAGGTAAGTGTGTCCGCCATCGTTCCGAGAGGAATGCAAAACGCAAAAAGGAAAAATGGGAAAAAGCTGGCGCGCAAAAAAGCGAAACCCCAGGCCAGACCCATCAGGCCGTAAATTCCTGTGAACAACCCGACGATGGAAA
>JBFMDG010000410.1:0-6832 GCA_040754135.1 Verrucomicrobiota bacterium | reverse complement strand
CTTTGTAAGCCCCCATCGTTCGCGTCCGGTCCAGATGCTCGTCGGCGAGTTTTTCCGGCACGGCATAGCCGAGCGCGCGCGCCGTCTGAATAACTTCCAACATCAGTTCGCGCACGAGCGCGGCCCATCCCGTATCGGCCAGCAATTCTTCGGTCGTGAGGCAGCGGCCAAGCGGTTGCCTCGGGGATAATTCTCCGCGCAGTACCGCCGCAAGCCCAGCGCAACTGGCCGTCCCTAACCCATTGAACGGAATGTTCCAAACGAGCTTTTCCCAATGGGCACGCTCCAAATCGATCACCACATCGCAGGGCACGCCTTGCGATCGAAACCAGCCAGCGAGCTGATGGGTGCGCGGTTGCGGCGGACGTCCGTACTCGCCGAGTTCGACGCGACCGTGATCGATGTGATGAATCACTCCGGGCGCGGTGCGGTTCAAACAAACGAAACATAACCCGCCTAGGATTTTCTCCGTTCCGAACAAGGCCGCAAGTTGCGCTTCGTTGCCCAAGCCGTTTTGCAGCGTCACAATGGCGGTGTGCGGACCGACCAGGGGCGTGACCAAAGAACTGAACTGCGCATTGGCGGTGGTTTTCAGCCCGATCAGCACCCAATCGCAAGTGCCGATTTCATGCGGGGTGCGCGCGCACAGAGGATGAATATGAAAATCGCCTTGATAACTGCGGATGACGACGCCGTTTTGCCGGACCGTTTCGTAATCGGACCGCAAAAGGAACCAGACTTCGTTTCCGGCCTGAAGCAGCTTCGCGCCATAAAAGCTCCCGAGCGCGCCGCAGCCGACGACGCCGATTTTCATAGGATCAACCGGGCGCAGGATCGCATAACGCGCCCTGCGCCGGAAAAAGCGGACGGGGTTTAGGGCTTATCCGGATTCTTGGGAGGGGCAGCCTTCTGCTGTTCTTTTTGAAGTTTTTCGAGATCTTCCTTTTTGATAATCTCGATCTTGGCGCCTTTATCGAGTTCCTCTTTGGACGGGACTTTGATGATGTCGCTGGTCACGGGCTGGCTGGCGGCCGTGGGTATCGGAGGCTGTCCGGGTTGCACGCCGATTAATTCCACTTCGAAAATCAGCACGCTATTAGGGCCGATGTTGGGTGGCTGGCCTGATTCACCGTAAGCGAGGTCCGATGGAATAAACAACTGCCATTTCGAACCGACTTTCATCATCTGGAGGGCTTCGGTCCAGCCTTTGATCACTCCGTTCACCGCGAAGCTCGTGGGCTGGCCGCGCCGATAGGAACTGTCAAATTCGCTGCCATCGATCAAAGTGCCGCGATAATGCACGGTCACGCGGTCGGTGGCTTTGGGGGTTTCGCCCTGGCCTTCGGTGAGCACTTTGTATTGCAATCCGCTGGCGGTGGTTTTGATGTCGGGTTTCGATTTATTTTCCTGGAGGAACGCTTCACCTTCCTGTTTGTTTTTCGCGCCCTTTTCCTGGCGCCGCGCCTCCTGCATTTTACGCAGCTCGGGCTCGAATTCCTTGAGGGTGGCGCGCATATCGGCTTCGTTTAGAGCCGGTTTGTGAGTCAGGATCACGCTGCGCAGTCCTTCCAGGAATTGGGCCACATCCAGCATATCGAGATCGATCGACTGCCTTTTCCAGCTGTTGCTCAGGTTGAGGCCGTAATTCATGCCAACGCTGTAACTGGCGCGATCTTTGAGATCTTTGAAGCCTTTGTCTTCCTGGGCCTGAAGCAAGCCCACCGACCCAATCAATAAAGCTGTGAAAAAAGGTAATTTCATAGAGACTCGTGTTTGGCTGTCATTCTTCGTTCAAACCCCGCCTGTTTTCAACGGAAAATAATTGCATGTCCCCTCCCATGCGCGCTCGATCGATGATTCACGCTCCCGCCTTGAAACCATTCATCGCGGGCAACGCATCGTTTCACGGAAGGCGGTATTGAGCCCAACGACGCGAATGATCCCGCGCCAGTTTGCCGGCCCGTTGCAGTTTTCGCAAAAAGTAAGAAGCCTGATGCAGGTCGAAGCCAAGCAACTCGCGGCATTGCGTGTTGTTGATCGTTTTGTGTTCGCGAACAAACATCAGCACTCGGTCTTCGGCCATGCGATCGCGGTCACGCCGGCGATTGTTTTCCGCGACCGCGGCCGGGATCTCGACCTCTGCGCCCGCCGTTTCCACCAATCGGGTCAATCCCAGATGATCCGGAGAAATATCGCCGCCATCGCAGACGATGAGCGCGCGTTCCACGAGGTTTTTCAGTTCGCGAATGTTGCCTGGGAAATCGTAGAGCTGCAGGAGAGTGGCGGCGACGGGAGTCAATGCCGGTTTGCGACAACCCATTTCGGAGGCGAACAACTCCAGAAAATGATTAGCCAGCGGCAAAATATCGTCCGTTCGATCACGAAGCGGCGGGACCTCGATGGTGAACCGGGCCAGACGGTAGTACAAATCTTTCCGAAATTCCCCGCATTCGATGGCCACGTCGAGACTGGTGTTGGTGGCGGCGATGATGCGCGCTTCGAAGGGTCGCGGCTCGACGCTGCCCACGGGAGTGACCGTATTGGCTTCCAACACGCGGAGGAGTTTGGCCTGAAGCGCCAGAGGCATGTCGCCGATTTCATCGAGAAAAAGCGTGCCGCCGCTCGCTTGTTCGAAATAGCCTTTGTGATCGGAGAGCGCGCCCGTAAACGCTCCGCGGGTGTGCCCAAAAAAACTCGATTCGAGCAACTCCGCGGGAATGGCTGAGCAGTTGACGGGTATGAAAGGGCCCTTGGCATTCGGCCCGCCATAATGCAATGCGCGAGCGATCAATTCCTTGCCCGTGCCGCTTTCGCCCAGGATGAGCACGGTCGTCTTGAACCGTTGCAACTGGCGGAGTTCACCGACGATTTTGCCGAAGGAAGTGCTGGATCCGACGAATCCCGCGAGCCCCCAGCGGCGCGCCTCCATTTCGGTGATGAACTCGAGCCGTTCATCGGCCGATTGCAGGGATGCCTCGGCGCGCTGGCGTTTTAGCATCTCGGCTTGCAACTCCTCATTCTTCTGGCGCAACGCGCGCGTCAGCCGGGCGTTTTCAAGATGCGTCTTAACACGCGCGAGCACTTCTGCCGCTTGAAACGGCTTCACGATATAATCCACCGCGCCCAACTCGAAGGCCGCAACCGTCGAAGGCGTGTCCTCCCGTGCGGTGATGAACATGACCGGAATGGCGCAAGTGCGGTCGTTCGCTTTCAGTTGGCGGCAGGTTTCAAATCCAACCACGCCCGGCATCATCACATCCAACAAAACCACATCCGGAACCGCGCGCGCAGCAGCTTTGATTGCGGATGAACCATCCGCCGCCAACAGCACTTCGTAACCGTTGGGTTCGAGAATTTCCCGCAAGAGATTGCGATTGGCGGCGACGTCATCGACCACAAGGATGGTGGCGTTTTTCAATTCCATAAGATGTGGTCAATTCCTTCCCATGCGGTCCAAAAAAGTCGCGATCAGCTCGATGTTTCCTGCCTGCGCCAGGCGCCGCATGTGCTCGGCTGCGAGAGGAAATCCCTGGCGCGCCACCTCCTCGAGGCCGGCTTCCAATCGAGTGACGCTGTAGCGTTCGGCTGCCTCCTTGAGCCGGCGCCACAATTCCTCCGGCAAAATTACCGTGGCCGGATCGAGCGGAAGCGCGTCCGCGGCCCTGTCAGGCCACATCTCGGCGTATTCGAACCGTGCGCCGAGTGTCTTTTCCAGGCAGGCACAGATTTCCTGGAGACGAAAAGGTTTAGGCACAAAATCATCAAACCCATTTTGCAAACATTGCCTGCGTTCGTGATCGAGAACGGACGCGGAAATGGCGACAAGCTTCGGGCGATTGGCGCCATAGATATCCATGACGCGCCGCGCCATTTCCTGTCCACTCATGCCAGGCATGCGCATGTCCAGAAAAACAACTTGCGGCATTTCCGCGCGCATCTGAGCAAGCCCTTGCGCTCCACTGTCCGCCACACGGACATCGCAGCCGATCGATTTCAGCAGTTGCGAGAGGACATTTCTGTTTTCACGGAGGTCATCGACGACCAGCACACGCACGCGGCATCCGGGCGCGAGCCGTGTCACTTCCCGGCTTTCTGCTGGATGGGCCGTGACGACTTCCTGACGGGCTGTTGGCAAAGGAATTTCGAAAAAGAAATTCGCGCCGCATCCTGGCGTGGACTCGATTCCGACGAATCCGCCCATCAAGGCGACCTGGCGTTGGCAAAGGGCGAGTCCGAGTCCGGTGCCTCCATGTTGGCGGCCGGCCGCCTCCTGGTGGAAAGGTTGAAACAACGCCTTCTGAGCCTCGGGCGCAATGCCTGGGCCAGTATCGATCACCTCGAAGCGGTACCAGTTGGAATTGCCGCCGTCGCCACTGCCGCAAGACGCGACCGACGATTCCATCCGGCGCGGTTGAAGTGAAAGTCGAAGCTGCACGCTTCCTTTGCTGGTGAATTTCACGGCATTGCCGAGCAAGTTGATCAAAACCTGGCGCAGCTTCCGTGCGTCGCCATGCACGAGGAGCCTGAGGTATGGCGGCCGATTGACGTGAAAGCCGAGTTCCTTTGCGCGACAACGGATTTCAAACATTTCCGACAACGACTGGACGAGCTCGATGAGATCGAAATCGACCGGCTGCAGTTCCATCTTGCCGGCTTCGATCTTCGAGAGATCGAGAATGTCATTGATCATGGCGAGCAAATGATTTCCGCTTTGCTCGATAGTCTGGATGGAGGCCCGAAATTTTCCGGGAAGTTCGGCGTCGCGCCGGAGGATTTGCGAGTAACCGAGAATGGCGTTCATGGGCGTGCGGATCTCGTGGCTCATGTTGGCGAGGAAAAGGCTTTTGGCCTGGTTGGCCGATTCGGCCGTCGCGCGCGCGGCTTCGGCAGCGGATCGAGCCGCTTCGAGCTGGGCGTTTTTGGCTTCGATTTCTGAGCGTGCCTTTTCCGCGGCGGTGCGAGCGGAATGTTCTTCCTGAATCAACCGATCGCGCCATCGCTCCGCTTCGCGCCGTTTCCGGATGTAAAGCAGGCGGGCAACGAACGCCCAGCCGAGCAAGCCCAAACCGAAAGCGCCCATTGGAGCCATGACCCAGCCGTTGGCATACCACGGCCTCACGACCAGCAAGTGCAACACAGCCGGTTCCGAATAATTCAGGTCGCGATCGATCGCCTGCACCGCAAAGGTGAATTCGCCCGGTTCCTGGAAAAGATGTTCCAGCCGCCGCTCCGTGGACGCGATCAGCCAGGCGCGATGTTCCGTACTCCCACGCCCCGGATCCAATTCGGAAGGACGGCGCTGGCCAGACGCAATCCGGCATCGGAAAAGCCGCTTTTCCGGCACCGTTTTCAAATCGATGCTGTCGAAATGAAACGTCACGCGCGCGCCGGTGTGAATGCGTGGCAACTCGGCAAGGTTCGTATGGGCGTGCGTCGTTTCAAGCATCGTCACCCGAACCACAGGTCGAGCCGCATTGGGCAAGTGCCGAGTCAAGCCGCCTTCTCCAGTCGCCCAGATCGCCCCATGCGAATCGACGTGCAGTCCGTACATGGTGTTTCCCGGAAGGCCATCCCGCGTATCGAGCGTAGTCCAGGTCACACCGTCGAAATGTTTTAAGCCGGTCCAGGTCGTGCCCCACAGATCGCCGTTCGGCGCCACGCGCAAACCGACAAATCCCCCTTTGGGAACTCCATCCGCCTCGCGCAAACTTGCAAAGCGTTCTCCGTCGAAATGTCCGAGCATCCCGTTGCCACCGAGCCAAAGGCCGCCCCGGCCATCGGTCAATACCGCCCATGCAGTGCCGCTCCAGGCGCCCTCCTCTTCGCCAAACCAACTCGCCTGCCCATCACGCAACCGCAGGATCGTTTTCCGTAATTGCGTCGCCGGCTGTGAAACAGTGGCCCAGATTTCACCCGGCGTTCTTTCGGCCACTCCCAACACCAGTTTTCCTTCCAAATCGCCCGTGGCGTGCGCCGTCACGCTTCGGCCATCAAAGCAAAACAGCCCGCGTTCATTGCTCGCCGTCCAGATGTTTCCTGCATGATCCACCGCCGCGCCGACCGCGATGCCAGGAATGAGCGCCGCAACTTCAAAGGCGCTCCCTTGCTTGCGAAATAATTTTCCCGGTGACGCGACCCAAAATGTCTTTCGAGCATCGACCAGTATTTGTGTGGCGGCATGATTCGAGGGCCAGCCTGATGCGGAAACAAAATAGCCATCGCCTTCGCGCACCGCAACAAACTGCATCAATGAGCCGCCCCCTGCATGATTCCACGTTCCGGCCCAGAGTTGCCCATCTGCATCCGGCACCACACTGACAACATTGTTGGCGTCGAGCCCATCGCGCCGCGTGAAAATGGTGAAGTCGTCCTCCTGATAGCGCCACAGCCGGCCTTGCTCCGTGGCGACGTAAAGATTGTTCGCGGGATCGCGATACATGAAATTCACCATCACATCGCGCAACGCGTCGGAAGTGTGGTGGACCAGCGTTGTCCCATCGTAACGGGTCAATCCCCCGCTTCGCACCGCGAACCAGCAAATGCCGCGAGCATCCACATCCACGGCCGCCACATTTCCCGCGAGCATTCCCTCGCGAGCGGTAAGATTCCGGATGCGTTCCGGCGATTCGCGAGGCAGCGATGGATCGAATCGGCATGCGCCCAAAGGCGTGCCCATCCAGATGCGCCCCTGCGCGTCGAGAGCGAGGCAATTGATTTCATTGGCGAGCAAGCCATCTCGCACGGTGAATATTTCCGTCACGCCCGACGCTCCCGGCGCCGCCGCCGGCCAATGGCGCGCCAATCCTTCGGTCGTGGCCAGCCAGATTGCGCC
>JBFMDG010000409.1:0-6832 GCA_040754135.1 Verrucomicrobiota bacterium | reverse complement strand
AAACGGACAAAGGGAATGATCAAGGAGAAATCCTCCTTATTGCTGCGCATGGCGAGAATCATGCCGATGTAACCGAAGCCAAGAAACATTCCGAGGCGAATCAACCAAAGGGTGGTTTCCTCGGCATAGGCGAACAGACCTGAATTGTCCACCATCCAGGCGATCAAAGTGCCGAGCATGAGCCCGAAAGTGGCGGCGGAAAAGGCGCGGAGCGAAAAGCCTTTGATCATTTCGTCGATGGCGATGAGGAGCCATCCGAGGCCGAAGCCGATGATGAGCCCGGCGGTGCCGCTTTCGATTAGTGCCGGTTGGACCTGGCTGACGGCATAACCGCCCAAGGTGCACAAAATCAGAAACAAAATGCGTATAACCCAAAGTGACATATCTTCAACGCCTCGGATCTTTACCGGTGTAAATGCCGCGCGTCACGACATTGGTCTTTTTTACTTTTGGTTTCCACAATAATCCATGCTTCGTCAGGTTGCTGCTCAAGACATTCAAGTTATGGATGGTGGCCTGAAATTCCTGTTGCAGCGCCTCATCTTTGAGGATCGTTCCAGCCAGGCCTTTGCCTTGTTGCAGTTCGCCGATAAGTTTATCGGCATGCCGGGTGGCAGATTCAATATTATTAATTGCGCCTGTTAGCTGAGCTCGGTTCGTTTCGATCGTGGCATGCAGGTCAACCACCACCTCATTCAATCCGATGGAAAACGAGTGCAAATTGCTCATGGTAACAGTGAAGGGCTGCTTATTGGTCTGGATCAAAAGGTCCACGTCCCGAATGGTGTCTAAAGCGCCTTCGGAGGCCACGCGCAAATTGGCCACACTTTGCACCAGATTGGTCAGCGTTTCATCGCGCAGCAGGTTCGTTTGCAAGCGCGACATCGTCTGAATCAGGGTTTGCGCCACTTGATCGACCTTTTGCAAAAGACCGGTCGTGGAACGAGCCATGGCCGTGATGTCGAACGGCGGCTGGCAAGCCACCACATCCCCGTCCTTCAGAATCGGCTCGCGATTCTCCCCCGGAAGGACGCCGATGATTTGATCGCCGAGAAAACCCACTTGCTGAATGCTAAATCGAGCGTCCGAATAAATTTTGTATTTTTTCAAGATGCTCGCTCGAATCGTCACGGTCTGTCCGTCCGGATCAAGATCAAGCGAGCGGACATCTCCGATCGGCACGCCGGCCATGAGGACCGAGGCCCCCGGACGGATGCCGCCGACGTTGGAAGTTTTTAAGTTCAGTTCATAGGATTGGACGAAAAACCCCGAGCTCTTGCTGAACTTCATGATAAGCAACGCAAGGAACACGAGCGTGACAAAAACAAACAAACCGACCTTCCATTCAACGCGCGATTGAGTCATGGGATGCGGTGGAGGTTGCAATGCGTTTGCCCAACAGGAATCGGTCGATCCGATCGAGTCCAGCCAGGGTGTTTTCTCCGAAAGAGCGATATCTCCAATCCGCACCCCCGGTTGGTTCCCGCTTTGAAGCAAGAGCTCATGGGCCGGCCTGAGATTTGGCGGCAGGCTTCGACCTTGATCCCAGGCCATGGCATCCGCGGCGTCCAGGCCTTCGGTGATGGTTCAGAAATCATGTTCTTTCGGATCGGAAATGCCGTTGACGAAGCGATGCACAATTGGATCTTCGGACCGGAACAGCTCGTCAGGTGTTGCACTCACGTGAATCCGGCCTTGATGCAACATCAGGATCCGCTGCCCCACCCGGCGCGCACTGCGCATATCGTGAGTCACCACCACGGAAGTGACTTTGAGCTTCTCGCATACTCGTAACATCAAATGGTCGATGCTGTCGGCCACGATCGGATCCAGCCCGGTCGTCGGCTCATCATACAGCACAATTTCCGGCCGATAAACAATGGCGCGGGCAAGCCCGACCCGTTTGCGCATGCCGCCCGAAAGTTCGGCGGGCTTTTTCTCTTGCGTGCCAGCCAAATCCACCATCTCCAAAGCTTCGGCCACACATTCCTGAATTTCATTTTCCGAGAGCTGGCCTTCCCGCCGCAGAGCAAACGCGACGTTTTCCGAGACGGTGAGCGAATCAAACAACGCCGCGCTTTGAAAGACCATGCCGAATTTGCGGCGCACCGCGATCAGTTGCCGCTCATTCATGCGTGTGATGTCCTGGCTTTCAATTTCCACCACGCCTTCATCCGGTGACAGCAGCCCGATCAGATGCTTGAGCAGCACGCTTTTGCCTCCGCCACTCCGGCCGATGATGACCACGGCTTCACCGCGTTCGATGTGGAAGCAAACATCATCGAGCACGACATGCGTGCCGAATTGCTTTTTCAAATGGCGCACCTCGATCATTGGCCGAGCAATCGCGTGAGCAGCAGCGTCAGAAAAAAGTTGGCCACAAGAATGGAAATGGAAGCGGCCACCACGGCTTCGGTGGTGGCTTTGCCGACTCCTTCCGCACCTTGGCCGCAATTCATTCCTTTGTAGCAGGCGATGGTGGCGATCATTCCGCCAAAGATGATCGCCTTGATCAGCCCGATGGTGACGTGATCGGGATGACTGTATTTGAGCATGTTTTCCCAGGAGTACGTTGGATCGATGCGTAAGAGGTAAACCGCGAGCAAATAGGCCGCTCCGATGCCAATGACAACGGATTCGATGGTGAGCAGCGGCAATGCGATAATGGTGGCCAACAAACGCGGGGCGACGAGATAATCGATGGGATGCGTGGCGAGGGTGCGCAAGGCATCGATCTGTTCGGTAACGCGCATCGTGCCTAATTCTGCGGCCATGGACGCTCCGACGCGGGCAATGACCATCAGTGCGGTCAGCACCGGGCCGAGTTCGCTGCTCATCGAGATGCTGACCACTGCGAGCGTCGCTGTATCAATGCGCACCTTGTGGAATTGAAAGTAGGTTTGAGCGCACAAGACCATCCCCGTGAAGGCGCCGGTGGTCAGGACGACGGTCTGCGATTTTACGCCGATGAGATATAGCTGGGAGAGGAAATCACTCCAGATCACTCGCCATCGAATGACCGAATGGAGTGCATCCCAAAAGAAGAGAACTACGCGCCCCAAGCCTTGGATTGCTTGCGTAAAGCGGTTCGTCGCCAGTTGAATCATTCACCAAATCGTGTCGGCTGATTGCGGTCGGGACCAAATGATCAGTGACTCGCCTGTCACTCAACCCATTCGCAGAGGCGGCGCGAATTGTTCTTCGGAAACCGCGAGACGGCATTGCCTCCCGCCTCTAAACCTCTCCTACACCACCCCGCAAGGCTCCGGCAATGAGTCACCTGCTAATCCAGACCTTGATTGGAAAAGGATTGCGGTCGCGGTTGGGAGCGAGATTTCCTCGGAGGAAAGGTCAACTCGAGAGCGCCCCTTCGGCGGCCGCCGCCTGGACAAAGGTAAGTTTGTCCTTGTCCACGGACACCTGGATGGGACTGTTTTCGTGCAGCCGGCCTTTGAGAATTTCCTCGGCCAGCGGATCTTCGAGATATCTTTCGACCGCTCGACGCATCGGGCGCGCGCCGTAAATGGGATCGTAACCTTTTTCGACCAGGAAATCCTTGGCTTTCTCGTCGAGAACGAGTTGGATGTTCCGGCCCTTGAGCCGCTCCACAACTTTTTGAATTTCCAGTTCGAGAATTTGAATGAGGTCCGGTTTTGTCAATGAGCGGAAGACGATAACATCATCGAGGCGGTTCAGGAATTCGGGACGAAACACCTTTTTGGCTTCGTCGAGAATCTTGTCGCGCATTTTCTCGTAACTGGCCTCTTCGCTGGCCGCCGTAAAGCCGATGGTGGTTTGCCGGCGAATTTGCTCGGCGCCCACATTCGAGGTGAGGAGCACAATCGTGTTACGAAAATCAACCACGCGTCCCACGTTATCCGTCAGTTTGCCTTCTTCGAGAATCTGCAAAAGCATGTTCATCACGTCCGGATGCGCCTTCTCGATTTCGTCGAACAGCACGACGGAGTAGGGCCGGCGACGGACCTGTTCGGTCAATTGTCCGCCTTCTTCATAGCCAACGTAGCCGGGCGGCGAACCGACCAGGCGCGAGACAGTGAACTTCTCCATGTATTCGCTCATATCGAGCTGGATGAGCGATTTGGAATCGCCAAACATCTGTTCCGCGAGGGTTTTGGCGAGCAATGTTTTTCCAACGCCGGTGGGTCCGAGCAGCGCAAATGTTCCAATAGGCCGTTTCGGATCTTTGAGATCGGCCCGGGAGCGTCGCAACGCTTTGCAAAGCGCGGTCACTGCCTGGTGTTGACCGACGACCACGCGGCCCAATTCCTCCTCCATGGCCAGCAACTTGGCCGCTTCTCCCTGCTCCATCCGCTTCAGCGGGATGCCCGTCCACTTGGCCACGACCTGGAGAATGTCATCTTCGTCAACCGTAACCCGTTTTTCCTCACGGGTCGCTTTCCAGGAGGCGAGGATCGCTTCCATTTTTTCTTTGGCCTGCTTTTCTTTATCTCGCATGGCCGCTGCGCCTTCGAAATCCTGTTCTTTGATCGCGCGCTCCTTGCGCGTCTTGATTTCTTCGATGTCCTGTTCGAGATGCTTCACATCCGGCGGACGGGTCATCGCTCCGATGCGCGCGCGCGAGCCGGATTCATCCATGAGATCGATGGCTTTGTCTGGCAGATACCGGCCGGTCAGGTAGCGATCGGAAAGTTTCACGGCCGCTTCGAGGGCTTTTTCGGTGTAATCGACTTTGTGATGTTCCTCGTATTTGTGGCGGAGCCCTTTGAGAATGAGGATGGCTTCTTCGACGGACGGCGCTTCCACTTTGACGCTTTGGAAACGGCGTTCGAGGGCGGCGTCTTTCTCAATGTATTTGCGGTACTCGTTGAGTGTGGTGGCTCCGATGCATTGCATTTCACCCCGGCTCAGAGCTGGTTTGATAATGTTCGAGGCATCCATTGTGCCTTCGGCGGAACCTGCGCCAACGATAGTGTGGAGTTCGTCGATGAAGAGAATGATGTTCTTGGCGCGCCGGATTTCATCCATGACCGCTTTAATGCGCTCTTCAAATTGACCGCGATATTTTGTGCCGGCCACCATCAGGGCGAGATCGAGAGTGATTACCTTTTTCTCACGCAACAACTCGGGAACATTGCCCTTGGCGATTTCCTGGGCCAGGCCTTCGACAATGGCCGTTTTGCCGACACCCGCTTCACCCAGCAGCACGGGATTGTTCTTTGTCCGGCGGCAGAGGATCTGAATGACGCGTTCGATTTCGTTTTTTCGCCCGATGACCGGGTCCATTTCGCCTTTGCGCGCAATTTCGGTCAGGTCGCGCCCAAACGCCTTGAGAGCTGGGGTTTTAACTTCCCCTTTTTTCTCGGGCACTTTTTCGGCCGGCTCGTTGGACGGAGCTTCCTCCGAAGCATTGAGGTTGGGATCGAGCTCTTTGAGGATTTCCTGCCGCGTCTGTTCAATATCGACGTCCATGTTTTTCAGGACGCGCGCGGCTACACCGTCGCCTTCCCGGAGCAGGCCGAGGAGGATGTGTTCCGTGCCGACGTAAGTATGATTGAGGGCTTTGGCCTCTTTGGCCGCGAGCGAGAGAACTTTTTTGACTCGAGGCGTGTAGGGAATGTTGCCGATCATCTTCTGATCCGGACCGGTTCCGACCAGTTTTTCCACTTCCATGCGGACCGTTTCGAGGTCGAGTCCGATTTTTTGAAGCACGTTCACGGCGACGCCCTGACCCAGTTTGATGAGGCCGAGCAGCAAGTGTTCGGTGCCCACGAAATTGTGGTTGAACCGGTCGGCTTCCTTGCGTGCGAGAGCAAGGACTTGCTGAGCCCGGGGGGTAAAGTTGTTCATCGCTTCATCGCTCATAGGTCAACGTGCGTAAAAGATGCTCTGGTTAATCGGGTTTGTCTAGTTTCGGCGGCCCCGAGCTCATAGGCATTGGATTGGGCCGGCTGACGTGGCGCAATCGTTCGCGCAACATGTCGGCGCGCAACAGGTCCCGCTCTTCCGGTGACAGTTTTTCCGAGAAACGCTTTTGCAAGTGCGCGGGCTGTGTGATCAGGAACAGCTCGTCCACCAGCGACCGGTCTGTGCCGGGAAACAATCCTATATCGACACCCAGCCGCAACAAGGAAAGCAAATTCATTGTTTCTTTTGAAGAAATGCTATGGGCATTGGCGAGAATGCCGTAAGCGCGGCCGATGTGATTGAAAACCACTTTTGCTTTTTTCTCGAGCAGGGAGGCGCGCGCATTCTCCTCGTGTTCGATCAATTGCAGGAGCACTTTGTTGAGGCGCTCGACGATATCGACTTCGGTTTCGCCAAGTGTCATCTGATTCGAGACCTGAAAAACGTTTCCCAAGGCCTCGGTTCCTTCCCCGTAAAGCCCGCGCACCGCCAGCCCGAGTTTGTTCACCGCCTGAATGATCTGATTGATCTGTTCGCTCAGAACCAGCCCGGGCAGATGCAGCATGGCGCTGACGCGGATGCCCGTTCCCAGATTCGTCGGGCAGGCCGTAAGATAGCCGAGCGACGCGGAAAAGGCGTAGTTGAGCCGCTTTTCGAGCGCGGAGTCGAGCTGATCGATGGCGTTCCAGGCTTCTTTGATTTGCAGTCCGGGTCGCAACGCCTGCATGCGCAAATGATCCTCCTCGTTGATCATCACACAGAGCGACTCGTCTTTGTTGAGAACCAATCCACTGCCGGCGTTTTTGGCGGCATGTTCGCGACTGATCAAATGGCGTTCGACGAGGATCTGCTTGTCCATGGCGCTGAGGTTGTCCATGGATTCGGCAAAAGCACCCGCCATGAATCGCAAGGTTTCGACCGCCGGCCGGATAGTTTCCAATGTTTT
>JBFMDG010000408.1:0-6846 GCA_040754135.1 Verrucomicrobiota bacterium | reverse complement strand
AAAAGCCCACAGGGCGAACGAAAATAGCCCAGCGATTGCGAGTCGCTCCGAGATTTGCATCTGCGCATCCCGCTGTGTAAGGTGGCGCGCGTTTGATCATGAGATTACGATTCGTTTGCCTTTGTCCGATTCACCTGGTCGCGGCCGTGTTCTGCTGGGTGTCGTTGAACTCTCCGCCTGTCCCTGCGAGAGCAGAGGATGTAAGGCCGGACGACCGAACGACGGTGGCGATTGAAGCATTGAAACGCCTCAAAGACGTCGATCTGGAATCGAATCCCGCTTTGAAAGGCGCGGTGCTCAAAGTATTGGACCAGGTCCGGGGCACGCCGCAGTTCGTCGAGATCGTGCGCGAGTTTCAATGGAAAGGCCAGGAGCCGGCGCTGCTCGAATACGCGCTCAACAATCCCAACGAATCCTCCGGAGTCGAAGCCATGCGCCTGGTGCTGGCCGGCGGCAACCTCGATCCGCTCAAGGCAGCGCTCGCCGGAACCAACACGCTCTCCGCTCTCAAAGTTCTCGGCCATGCTTCCGACAACGCCGTCGTGCCATTGATCGCCCCATTGCTCGAGGACACCCGCCGCGATCTGCCAACGCGCAAGGAAGCCGCGCGCGCTCTGGCTAAAAGCCGCGATGGCGCGAAAAAACTTTTGAACCTGGCGCGCGAGGAAAGATTGCCCGCCGAATTGAAATTCATCGCCAGCACGGAATTGAATGCCGCGCCCTGGCCCGAAATCAAAGCGGAAGCCGCGCAAGTGCTGCCTTTACCCACGGTGCAGAACGCGGAACCGCTGCCGCCCGTTTCAGAATTAGTCAAACGCAGCGGCGATTCCAACCGCGGCGCCGCATTATTCCGTTCCCCACAGATTGGCTGCATCAATTGTCACCAGGTTAACGGCGAAGGAATCGATTTCGGCCCGAACCTTTCCGAAATCGGAACCAAGCTCGGCAAAGACGCACTCTACGAGTCGATCCTCGATCCGAACGCGGGCATATCCTTCGGTTACGAAGGCTGGCAGATCGAATTGAAAAATGGCGACGAAGTCTTTGGCTTGATCGTCAGCGAAACGGCCGAGGAAATGGCGGTTAAAGCACAGACGGGCATCGTGACACGGCATAAAAAGTCCGAGGTAACCCGCCGCGAACAATCGAAGATCTCGGTCATGCCGGCCGGGTTGCAGGCCACGATGTCCACGCAAGGACTCGTCGATCTGGTTGAATACCTCTCCAGCTTGAAGAAGAAATAAACGGACAGCGAAGGTCAGTGAAGGCGGCTGGCGTGCGGCAGCCGCAGCCTTTTTTTCCGATCCGATTCGTTGCGTTTGCGTTTCGGTTTCGGCAACAATTTCCGAAGTGAGCGCGCATCGTGCGATGCGCGGCTCGTTTCGAGCGCGGCCCCGAGCACTTCATCCACCGTTTCCACAAGCACGAATTTCAGTCTCTCTGTTGCCTCAGCGGGAACATCGGGCAGATCTTTCTCATTGAGTTTCGGGATCAGGACCGTGTCGATACCCGCGCGCATGGCTGCGAGTGATTTTTCTTTCAACCCTCCGATGGGCAAGACGAGCCCGCGCAACGTAATTTCACCCGTCATGGCCACGGTGGCTTTGACGGGCGTGCCGGTGAACAACGACGCGATGGCGGTGAACATCGCCACGCCCGCGGAAGGTCCGTCTTTGGGAACCGCGCCGCTCGGCACGTGCACGTGAATATCCATTTCCTGAAAGGCCTTGCGATCGATGCCGAGGTCCTGCGCGCGGCTGCGCACGAGGCTGAGAGCGGCTTGCACCGATTCTTTCATGACATTGCCGATCTGGCCGGTTAACACCACGTTGCCTTTGCCCGGGTAACGTGTGGCTTCGACGTGCAACACCTCACCCCCGGCGGGAGTGTAAGCGAGGCCGGTCACCACGCCCGGGTTGCTCGTTTTCAAACGGGTTTCGCGAATGTACCGGATCGGCCCCAGCATCTCGCCAATCACATCGGGCGTGACCCGGACTTTCTTCTTTTCACCCCGCGCAATCTCGGCGGCGATGCCGCGGCAGACCGCGCCGATCTGGCGTTCCAGTTCACGCACGCCGGCTTCGTGCGTGTATTCCACAATGACGCGCGTTAACGCTTCATCCTCCCAAACGCACTGTTCGGGTTTTAATCCGTTCTCCCGAAGCTGCCGTCCGACGAGATAATTCTTTGCGATCTGCAATTTTTGATTTTCGGTGTAACCCGGAATCTCGATGACTTCCATGCGGTCCCGGAGCGGCGGCGGAACATTCTCCATGTAATTGGCGGTGGCGATGAAGATCACCTGCGAAAGGTCGAAGGGCACATCGAGGTAGCGATCGACGAAGGCATGGTTCTGCCGCGGATCGAGCACTTCGAGCAAAGCGCTCGAGGGATCGCCGCGAAAGTCAGCGCCCAGCTTGTCGATTTCGTCGAGCATCATCACCGGGTTGCGCGTGCCGACGCGGCGGAGCTCCTGGATGATCCGTCCGGGCATGGCGCCGATGTAGGTTCGGCGATGTCCGCGGATTTCGGCTTCATCCCGAATTCCGCCCAGGCTCATGCGCGAGAATTTGCGGCCGAGCGCATCGGCGATGGACTGGCCCAGGCTGGTTTTGCCGACGCCCGGAGGACCGAGAAAACAAAGAATCGGCCCGCGACCTTCCGGGTTCAATTTTCGCACCGCCAGGTATTCGATGAGTCTTTTCTTCACCTTTTCCAGGTCGTAATGATCGCGATCGAGAATCTGTTGAGCTTGATTCAGGTCGAGGTTGTCTTCGCTCTGCTTGCTCCAGGGCAGTTCGGCCACAATTTCCAAATAACTGACGATGACCGAAAACTCCGGGCTGGCGGCGGGGATGAAACTGAGCCGTTTCAATTCTCGTTCCGCCTGTTCCATCACTTCTTTGGGTGGTTTGCTTTCCTCCAGGCGTTTTCGGAGTTGCTCGACCTGCTCTTCCGCACCGTCGCCGCTCTCTCCCAGTTCGCGCTGAATGGCCTTGATCTGTTCGCGCAAAAAAGCGCGCCGCTGCGCATCGGTGATTTGCGAGGCGACGTCCTTTTGAATCTTCTGCTGAATCTGGGCAATTTCGAGTTGAGCGGAGACGCGCAGTTGCACGGCGCGCACGCGTTTTACCACGTCAATTTCTTCGAGAAGATCCTGCTTTTGCGCGGTCTCGAGCGTGAGGCTGCTCGCCAGGAAATCCGCGAGCAATCCCGGATCTTCGATATTCATCAGCAACGCGCGCGCTTCCTCGGGCACGTCAGGCGTCAGTTCCACCAGCTTGATAGCGGTGTCGCGCAGGTTCTTCACCGCGGCTTCCCATTGTTTGTCGTCGTGCGGCAATGGCGGAGGGACAATTTCCTCGACGGTGGCGCGCATGAAGGGGTGAACGATCAAAACTTTTCCCAGGCGAATCCGGCGCACGCCCTGGACGACGATCAAAGCGCTTTGATCCACTTGCCGGAGCATTTTGAGGACGAGAGCGGCGACGCCAACGGGGGCGAGATCTTCCGCCGCGGGATTGTCCTGTTCGGGATTGCGTTGCGTGAAGATGCCGATGAGTTTGCTTTGCGGCAACGATTCTTCGAGGAGTTTGCGCGACGCCGGGCGCCCGATGGTGAGCGGCACCACCGTGCCAGGAAAAACAACCAGGCCGCGCACGGGCAGAATGGGCAATGCTTCAGGAATGGCGATTTCGCTGCTTCGATCCTGCCGGGCGATGCCAATGACAGGCGGGTTTTGATCGCCCGATCCCGGTTGAGATTTTCCCGACTCCAAAACTTGAAAGGCATTCATGTCAGTTTTTCTCTCCTCGCTCTTGGCGAGTTTCAGGCCTTGCTCCGAATCGGGAGGAAAATCCAAAGCAATCCGTTGCGTTGTTCGGCGGTAACCGCGGCCGCATCCACCTCGTCGGGAAGCGCGATTTCGCGCTCGAACGGTCCGTAATCAATTTCCATCGCCAGAACCTGAAGCACCTTGTGCTCGGCGCCTGCCGGATCCGGCGGATCGCGATGACCGCGCAGAAGCAACCGTCGCGATTCCACTTGCAGATCGATTTGAGCGCGATCGACACCAGCCAGATCGAGGCAGATGACGTAACCTTGCGCGCTTCGATACGCGTTCAGCGACGGCTGCCAGGTGGCGGGACGCGCGCAGCGCGTGAAATGCACATGGGTCAGTTGATGCACGATTTCGACCAGCTCGCCGTGCAGCTGGCGCAGACGAACGTTTTGGCTTTCTTCCATCGATGCTCCTTGATTCGACTGCTCAAACTAACACGAAGGCGGACCGAGGCCAAATGAACCGGGCAAAAGCCGTGTGTTGACACCGTCCCCGCCAAAGCCGAAAAATAGCCGACGCCCGAAAAGATGCCCCGCCGGCGGAACACCCGCGGTGGCTTCTGCGACGCGCACCTATGTCGAAATTTGAAGAGTTCGCTCTGCAATTGCGTGACAATGACGATGTGGCGGTCCTGAAACGGCCGCTGAAAATCGGCGCCGAGTTGGTCCACGAAACCTTCACCCTCACCGCCAATCGCGACATCCCCTCGGGCCACAAGATCGCCCTTAAACCGATTCCGGATGGCGCGCCGATCCGAAAGTACGGACAGATCATCGGCTTTGCCAAAGGAGACATCCGCCCGGGCGACCACGTGCACACGCACAATGTGGTGATGAAAGAATTCGCGCGCGATTATGGTTTTGGAATGGACGTGCGTCCGGTCGAATATTACCCGGCCGAGCAAATGCGCTTTTTTCAAGGGTACCTTCGCCCGGATGGACGTGTCGGCACGCGCAATTACATTGCTGTGGTTTCGAGCGTCAATTGCTCGGCTTCCGTGTCTCACTACGTGCGCGATCATTTTCGAACGGCGGATTTCAAACGCGATTTCCCCAATGTGGACGGGATCATCGCGTTTACCCATAAGAGCGGTTGCTGCGTGCAGCCCGGGGAACCGTATCAACTTCTGCAACGCGTGCTCGTCGGCATGGCGAAACATCCCAACGTCTTCGGCTACGTCATGATCGGCCTCGGTTGCGAAGGGCATCAAGTGCAGTTCCTCCGGCGCGATCATCAGCTTGATCAAATCAAACCGGGCGAACCCGCCCCCGCTTTCATGAACATTCAAGGCACCGGCGGCGTGCGAAAAACCGTCCAGGCCGCCGTCGCCGCAGTGAACCGGATGCTGCCGTACGCCAACGCCGTGCAACGCACTTCGCAGCCGATCAGCAAACTGGTGCTGGCGGAGAATTGCGGCGGATCCGACGGCAACAGCGGCATCACCGCCAATCCGGCATTGGGGGTTGCTTCCGATGAATTGATTCGATACGGCGGCACGTCGGTGCTGGCGGAAACACCGGAGATTTATGGCGCCGAGCATCTCCTCACACGGCGCGCGGTTCGCCGCGAGGTGGGCGAAAAACTGGTCGCGTTCATCCGTTGGTGGGAAGAACACGCCCGCCAGCACAACGCCACCATTGATAACAATCCCTCGTTCGGAAACAAAGAAGGCGGACTCACCACTATTTACGAAAAAAGTCTCGGCGCTGTCGCCAAGGGCGGGCAGTCGCCGCTGACCGAAGTTTATCGTTACGCCGAGGCGGTGCGCAATGAACCGGGCCTCGCCTTCATGGATACGCCGGGCTTCGATCCGGTAAGCATGACCGGCCTGATCTCAGGCGGCTGCACCGTCGGTGTTTTCACGACGGGCCGCGGCAGTGTTTATGGCTGCAAACCTTCGCCCTGCATCAAAGTGGCCACCAACACGCCGCTTTTTAACTGGATGCAAGAGGACATGGATATCAATGCGGGCACGATTCTCGATGGCACCGAAACAGTCGAACAGGTTGGCCGGCGCATCTTCGAAAAAATCATCAACGTGGCCAGCGGCGAAAAAACGAAAAGTGAACTCGCGGGCATGGGTGATGAGGAATTCGCCCCTTGGCTTTTGGGGCCCACATTCTGAATTGTTACGCTCATGCTGCCGCCTCAGTTGGAAACTCAATCTCATCGCAAACTCAGTCGCCTGCTGCGAGCCACGTTTTGCTGCGCTTTCCTGGCCATTCTCATGCAGCCGGTTTCCGCAACGGGCCGCACCGCATCCGGCCCGGTGGATTTCAATCGCGACATTCGCCCGATTCTTTCCGACAACTGTTACGCCTGTCATGGGCCGGATGAGAAGAAGCGCAAAGCGGGCTTGCGACTAGATCGCCAGGAGGACGCTTTCAAAACGCTGAAATCCGGCGGGCACGCCATCGTTGCGGGCGATTTGAAGCGCAGCCTTTTGTTCGAGCGGATCCGCAGCCAGGACGCAGACGAGCTCATGCCGCCGCCGGACAGCGGCAAAACACTGAGCTCGGAACAGGTCGCGTTGATTCAACGTTGGATCGAACAAGGCGCTCCATGGAAAGCGCATTGGTCCTACATCGCCGCGGAACGGCCCGCGGTGCCCAAAGTGAAAAATAAAAAATGGCCGCGCAATGAAATCGACGCCTTCGTTCTGGCCCGCCTCGAAAAGGAGGGGCTCAAACCTTCGCGCGAAGCCGGCAAGATTACCCTCGCCCGCCGCGTTACGCTCGATCTCACCGGCTTGCCGCCCACGGTCGAAGAGGTGGACGCATTCCTCGCCGATCGGAACCCGGATGCTTATGAAAAGCTGGTGGATCGGCTGTTGGACTCGCCGGCTTACGGAGAGCGCATGGCGGTGAATTGGCTGGACCTGGCGCGCTACGCCGACACCAGCGGGTACCATTTTGACAGCCAGCGGTTCATGTGGATCTGGCGCGAGTGGGTCATCCATGCGTTCAACCAAAACAAATCATTCGATGCGTTCACCATCGAGCAAC
>JBFMDG010000407.1:0-6857 GCA_040754135.1 Verrucomicrobiota bacterium | reverse complement strand
GAAGCGACGCCGCGCCGGAGTCATCCGCCCATTCGTGACCGATGACGTCGAGCGGTTCAATCAATTGGCGCGGCGTTTTCTGGGCATGGCAACGGAGGCGCCGGCCAAAGTCGATTTGCCGTTGTGACGCTGCTATCAGGCGTGTTCCGTGGCGATGCCGAACGGAACCGCGGGTGGACGCCGCGGAGGTTACTTGCCGCTTTTGGCCGGCTTGCTCGCGCCGCTGGCAGATCCTTTTTTTCCGCCACCGGCCGTCAGGACCGTACCGGTGAGGAGGCCGACGGCGAAGAAGGCGAAATACATGATCGCAGATTTTTGCGTGACTTTGGGAATGACCGGCGGGAGTTGGAATGTGACCGTTTCTTTGTTGTTCATGCCCATGAGCACGAGCAGAAATAAAATGATGAGGAGGAAAACCGTTTTAAAAAGCAGCTTGGCATTCATAAAATTTAAAGCCTGGCGCCGTGACCAAGGCCTGCATGGCAGTCTCGCCAACGCGAGTTCAATGGAAACGCCGCCCAATTGGGATGCGGACGTTAGGGCAAGCGCTCCGGCGCGTCAAGAGATCGGGAACAATCCGACCGATCCCACCGATCCCACCAATCCGACGGATCGGAGGGCGCCAATGTTTGGCTTTGAATTCCCCTCGTGTTACCGGCACTCTCTGGCGCATGAAAGCGCGCCGCATTGAACCGCCGTTCGAGTGCGATTTTTCTCCCACCACCCGCCGCGATTTTCTGCAACGCGCCGCGGGTCTCGCTGCCGGCGCCACAGGATTGTCCCACCTGGGCCACAAACCAGTTTCTGCTGATCCCGCAGCTCCCCTCCTCCCCACCATCCGCGTGGGATCGCACGCGGTCACGCGCCTGATCATCGGAGGCAATCCCATTTATGGCGTTTCGCATTTCAACCGGCATCTCAGCGCGCACCTCACCGACTGGCACACGCCCGATCGCGTGATGGAGTTGTTGAAACGTTGCGAGGCGTGCGGGATCAACACCTGGCAAAACAGCTACGCAGAACGGACGCTCGCCGATCTCGATCGCTACCGCGCCGAAGGCGGCGCCATGCAATGGCTCTCGCTGGGCAAACCCGATTGGGAACAAAAACCGCAGCGGATCGAAGAAGCCGCGCGCCGCAAGCCCATCGGCATCGTGTTGCACGGCTCGCTTTGCGAAAAACTCCATCGCGAAAAAAAATTCGCCAAACTGACCGAGCTGTTGAAGCGGATTCGCGACACGGGCGTGCTCGCCGGACTTTCCGCGCACAATCCTGAACTCATCGCCACCGCGGAAGAAAAAGGCTGGGAAGTCGATTTGTTCATGTGCTGCCTCTATTACATCACGCGGCCAAAAGAGGAATTCTCCAAAATGCTCAATGGCGAAGTGCCCCTCGGAGAAATTTATTTACCCAGCGACCCGCCCCGCATGTTTGCCACGATGCGCCAGACTCGCAAACCTTGCCTCGCATACAAAATCCTCGCCGCCGGCCGGCGCATCGAAAATCGCTCGCAGGTGCGCGAGTGCTTCGAGACCGCCTTCAAAAATATCAAACCGGCCGACGCAGTCATTGTGGGCATGTACCAACAATTCAGCGATCAAGTCAGCGAGAACGCCGCCATCGTGCGCGAGCTTTGTTCAGGAAAAGCGTGAGGTGCCCTGGCAATGCTCGAGAGCGGTTGCGCGGAGAGGATTCGCGAAGCGGGGACCCGGAACGCGGCTGGGCTGAATGATAGTCGCAGCGGGTGCGCAGCGCATCAACCCATGGACTGATCGAGGTCGCCAGTCATCTGACTTTGTTGCGACCGCGTTTCGTTGAAGATTGCGGCGAGGCTTGCGACGAAGTTGGCGACAAAGTTGACGACGAAGTTGACGACGAAGTTGGCGACAAAGTGTGAGGGAGGAAGGGTAGAGTGCTGCTCAAACCCACTGTTTCAACCAGGCCCAGGCTTCGCTTTGCATCTCGCGATTGAATTCGTGCGGGGTCTCATAAAAACTGCCGCGGAATTTTTCTTTGACCCCGGCTTTGGTGTAACAGCTTTCCAGTTTCTTGAAGCAGGACCGCACCCCTTCCAGATCAAAGAGGCCATCACGCGTACCGTTGATGACGAGCAATGCCGAAGGCATGGCCAACGACGCCACATCGGGATAATCCAGAAAGCGATAAAGGCCGGGCACGAGTTTAGTATGCCCAATGGTGTGGATGATTTTCTTGCGGAGTTGCACGGGGAACGAGGCCATCCAACCCACCACCACCGCCGCTTTGATCCGATCATCCAAGGCCGCCAGATGACAGGAGCGCAATCCGCCGACCGACAGCCCGACGCACCCGATGCGTTTTGGATCGACCTCCGGTCTTGTCAAAAGATAATCGACCGTGCGCACATCGTCCCAGAACATCACGCCTGACCAGGTGAATCCTGCCGAATAAATCGTCCGGCCGACCAGTTGTTCATTGGCGCCAGCCCGCTGGTTAAACGCATTGATGCGCTCTTTGGTCAAGGTGGGTGGCCGGTCCTTCCAATCGGCCGGATCGCTCTCGAATAACATCCGGCGTTCCCCCCAATAAAACATGTCGATCACCGCCACCACATAGCCTTGGCGCACCAACTCCGTGGCGATGCTCGCGCCGCCATAATATCGATTTTTGAAATCGGTCAGCACAGGGTGTTCGTTCTCCGTCTGCACAATCTTTTCCTTGCCCCAAAAATAAAAGCCGCCGTGGTCGTGCAGCGCCACAATGCCAGGCGCAGGCAGCCGGACATTTTTCGGGATCAACACAAACGCGGGGACACGCAGATCGGCAGTGGTGTTGAACAGAACTCTCTCACGAAAATGATCGCCAGCATCGACCCGCTCGAGCACTTCACCTTTTGAATCACAAGGCGGCGGGGCGTAATGCAGCAACTCGAGCAGCTTCCCTCGCGCCGTCCGTTTCCACGCCCTCATGCTGCGGAATTTCGCGTTCAAAAAAGAAAGTGGAAATTCCCCTCGCACCGCCTGGCTTTGAATGAACGGGAATAGCGACCCGACATCGGATTCGGTCGCGGGCGTTTGGTTCTGCAACGCTGACGCAAGTGGCGCGGGTTTTGGAGGAGCAAAGCTGGCGGCGCGCGGAGATCGAGCGAGCGCGAGCGCAGCGGCGGCGGTGCTGAGGTTGCGGAAAAAGTGGCGGCGATCAGACAGCTTCGGTTTCATGACTGGAACCCCAGTCAAACAGATCGTCGATTCCAAGACAATTCCCGATCAACCGCAGGGCCGCCCAGGACGCATATTCGCAATCTATCAGGAAATGGGTTTTGGAAACCAGCGAGCTCACCATTTGGGAACCAAACATTTGCATGGCATTTCCAGCTCGGATCGTTTTTGCTAAAAAGCCGCTATGAAACCCGTTGCTCTCCTCTGTTTCACTTCCGCTCTTGGCTTCTCTTTCGCGGCGGATTTGTCACCCAAATTCCGCGCGGTGGATCTCGACACCCAAATTGGCATCGGCTACGGCCTGGCGGTCGCCGATGTGGATGGCGACAAAAAAACCGACGTGCTCCTGGTCGATAAAGATGCGGTGGTCTGGTACCAAAACCCCACCTGGAAGAAGCATGTGGTTGCCGGGAAATTGACGGAAAAGGATCACGTGTGCATCGCCGCCGCCGATATCGATGGGGATGGCCAATGCGAAATTGCCGTCGGAGCCGAATGGAATCCGGGCGACACCGTGAACAGCGGAGCGGTTTTCTATCTCGTGCCCCCGGCCGATCGCACCCAAAAATGGGAGGCGATCAAATTGCCGCACGAGCCGACAGTGCATCGGATGCGCTGGGCGCGGGATTGGCAGAACAACTGGCGTTTGATTGTGGCGCCGTTGCACGGGCGCGGAAACAAAAACGAGCAAGGGGCAGGCGTGCGCATCCAGGCCTATTACAAACCGGAGAACCCACGCGCGGAATGGCGCATTGAACTTATCAACGATGCGCTTCACAAAACGCACAATTTCGATCTCGTGCAATGGGACGACGATCCGGCTCAGGAAATTTTGATCGCCGGCAAGGAAGGCGTGTTCCTCTCGAATTGGGTGGATGATGGATTGAAACTGATTCCAATCGGCGGCGGAGAACCGGGCGCGGGTGAAATTCGCCTCGGCAATCTTCCCGGCGGCAAACGATTCATCGCCACGGTCGAACCGATGCATGGAAATCAGACCGTCATTTACACCCCCTCCTCGGGTGCGGATGCCCACGCGAAATGGAACCGCGCGGTCATCGATGAATCGCTGGTGGACGGTCATGCCGTGGCTTGCGGTGATTTGCTCAAGCTGGGTTACGACCAGGCGGTGGTAGGCTGGCGGGCGATGAACCGGCCGGGAGTCAAAGTGGGAATCAAACTTTACGCGCCCGATGCCCAGGGCAAAACCTGGAAAACATTTCTCATCGATGACAACACCATGGCTTGCGAGGATTTGATGCTCGCCGATTTCAATGGGGACGGGAAGCTGGATATCGTCGCCGCAGGCCGTGCGACGAAGAACGTCAAAATCTACTTCAATGAAAGCTTTTGATGCCATGCAGTCGTTTCGCTTCCTCCATTGGCCGCTCGTACTTTTTGCGTTGCTCGCCGGAACCGCATTCGCCGCGGCGCCGGAACCGTATTCCAACACGCACAAGCCGGTCTTGCACGGGCGCCATTGGGTGGCCATCACCGGCAAACCCGCCGGCGCCATGGCCGGCGCGCGCATCTTCGAGCGCGGCGGCAATGCCATTGACGCTGCCTGCGCCATGCTCGCTGTCGTATGCACGATGTACGACGATGTCAGTTGGGGCGGGGAAACGCAGGCGCTGATTTTTGATCCCCGCACCAACAAAGTGGTCGGAATTAATGCGCTGGGAGTGGCTCCGACGGGCGCGACGCCTGAGTTTTTCAAAGCCAAAAAGCTGCGTTATCCGCCTGGCGAAGGGCCGCTCGCCGCGGTCACGCCGGGCAACCCCGGCGGGTTGATGGTCATGCTCGCTGAGTTTGGGAAATTATCGCTCAAGGAAGTGCTGGAACCGGCCATGCAAATGGCCGAAGGCTATCCCATCGAAGCGGAACTGGTGCAGAAAATCGAAAAGTTCAAAGACAAATTCAAAGACTGGCCCTATTCGACAAAGATTTTCTTTCCGCACAACGGAACTGAGCCGCCCAAACCCGGCGAGATTTTCAAACAACTCGATCTGCGGCAAACCTTGCAAAAGCTCGTCGATGCCGAAACGGAAGCCTTGCGCGCGGGGAAAGATCGCAAGCAGTCGATCTACGCCGCCTACGATCGTTTTTACAAGGGCGATATCGCCGCCGAATTCGTGCGCGGTTCGCAGGAGCAAGGCGGACTGCACACGACCGAGGATCTGGCGCGATGGACCGTGAAAATCGAGGAACCGGTGCAAACCAATTATCGGGGAATCGACGTTTTCAAGCTGACGCACTGGACGCAGGGGCCGGTGATGTTGCAAGCGTTGAATCTGCTCGAAAATCTTGATCTGCAACCGATGGGTTACAACAGCGCTCGTTACATTCACGCGGTTTATCAGGCCATGAATCTGGCCTATGCCGATCGCGACTTTTATTACGGCGATCCGGATTCGCCACCGGAGGAGCCGATCCGCGGATTGCTTTCGAAGCATTATGCCTGGGAGCGGCTCAAGGAAATTGATTGGCAGAAAAACAACCCCGACATCCGTCCGGGTGATCCTTATCGGTTCGAAGGCAAAACCAACCCGTTTCTTGATCTGCTCAAGGAATGGTCCAACCTCAAAACAAACAAAGTCGAGCAACCGATCGAAAAAGAGCGGGCCCAACTCGAGGCCGATTTCCGCGCCGGCACAACTTCCATTCAAGCGGCGGATAAATCGGGCTGGGTCATATCCATCACGCCGAGCGGCGGCTGGATGCCCGCGTGCGTGGCGGGCCGCACAGGCATCGGGATGAGCCAGCGCATGCAGAGCTTCGTGCTCGATCCATCCGAGAATCCCTTTAACGTCGTCGCGCCTGGCAAGCGTCCGCGCGTCACGCTCACGCCCACGATTGCGCTAAAGAATGGAAAACCCTTTCTCTGTTTTTCGGTGCAGGGCGGCGATACCCAGGATCAGAATTTGTTGCAGTTCCTGCTGAACATCGTCGATTTCGGAATGACGGTTCAGGAAGCGTGCGAAGCAGCCAACATCACGAGTTACCAGATGCGCAGCTCGTTTGGGGAACACAAAGTCGAGCCCGGCCGCGTCACGTTGAACCAGGAAGTGCCCAGCTGGATTCGCCGCGAACTCAAACGGATGGGCTACAAAATGGATTTTGCGACCAAGACTTCAGGGCCGATCACCGCCATCTATTTCGATCAGGAACATGGCACCTTCTGGGGCGGTGCCAGCAATCACGGCGAGGACTATGGAATCGCGTGGTAATTTTCGCCTTCTTGATTGTTCGGCTGCATCCTGACTGAGCGAAGTTGCTGCTCTGAGTCGCGACCTCCAACAAACCCGCGCTCCAGAGCGCCCAAAAGAATGTTTTCCGCGAGGGCTCCGAAAACTGCGCCCGGGTCGGGACGCGCTCCCCATCCCGGAGCGCGGCTTTATAAGCCGCAGCAACATAGCGGAGGGCCCA
Source organism: Verrucomicrobiota bacterium (assembly GCA_040754135.1). Taxonomy (GTDB): domain Bacteria; phylum Verrucomicrobiota; class Verrucomicrobiia; order Limisphaerales; family SIBE01; genus JBFMDG01. The sequence continues at coordinate 234 of JBFMDG010000407.1, read as the reverse complement.
ACGTTTCAGCATTCTTCTTAAGCTTGCTCAACAGCCGACACGCTGCGGGTCGCAGACCCGCGCGGAGCGCGGCTTTGTAAGCCGCAGCAACGTAGCCGAGTGCCCAGCGTTTCGGTGTTCTTCTCAAGCTTGCTCAAAAGCCGACGCGCTGCGGGTCGCAGACCCGCGCTCCGGAGCGCCCGATAGAATGTTTTCCGCGACGGCGCGCTAAACTGCGCCCGGGGCGGGACTCGC
>JBFMDG010000406.1:0-6858 GCA_040754135.1 Verrucomicrobiota bacterium | reverse complement strand
ATAAGCCAGCGGGTTTTCCTGTGATTGGCCGACGTAACGGTCGTGCATCCAATACTCCGGTTCGTACTCCTGAACCGAGCGGTTGCTCTCGAGTCCATTGGCAATGTAAACGTCCGGATAACCGTCATTGTCCCAATCGAACGCGCTGCAGCCCCAGGACCAGCCCGATCGCGCAATGGATTCGCTGAGCGTCGTTTGTTCAAATCCCCCGCCAGATCGCGCGACATACAGCCGGTTCCCAAATGCCATGGCGGCGCGCCTGGTCCGATCCTCTATTGCATCGGGGCGCCACAACTTTAAATGCTCCAGCCGATCCACCGTCGGCGACGTCATCCCGATCATGAGCAGGTCCAGCCGGCCATCGGCGTTGAAATCCGATAAGCTGTGTCCCATGCCAAAGGCGTGCGGCTCGGATGCCCATTCCCGCGTCACCTCGTTGAAGTGCCCGCGGCTATCGTTTTGGTACAGGTCCACTCCGGCGAAATCGCTCACCACCACCAGGTCCAGATCGCCATCGCCATCTAGATCGGTGAAGGAACTGCTGAAGGTGCGGCGCTTCCGTTTTGACTCGAGACCGGAGCCGATCGTGACATCGGAAAACCGGCCCGCGCCATCATTCAAAAGCAAGTAAGCAGGCAAGCCATCATTGGAATTATAAAAGGGCGTGGGCATCGATCCGTTCTCGTATGGATGCCTGTATTGCGCCAGGAACAAGTCCAAATCACCGTCCCGATCGATATCACCGCAGGTCATGACCATAGGATTTCGCAACGGCGGCGCAGGGGACCACACCCGTTCGCCCGGCCCGATGAATTTGCCGTCGGGCGAACCTCGCATCAGGAACAAACCTTCCACACGCGCACAGAGCAAATCCGGCCGCGTGTCCGCATTGAAATCGGCCAGCAGAGCGCTGGAAATCCAATCCAAGGGCTGCTCGATGAGAGGTTCACTCTCGAATCGGCCTGCGCTGCCCCAACGGAAGACCATGTTCGCGGCCGCCAGAATAATTTCGGACCGCCCGTCCAAATCCAGATCGCAGACCATCAGTGGATCGATCGGAGTCAGCCTTGTCCCGGTCGGAATGTCCCGAGACAGAACGAGCGCAAAGGGCGGCGGCCCTTCGCGGGTTTTGAGGGTCAGCGCGCTGGCATCGATCTGTTTGACGCGAGGCAGCGCATCCAAAGTCCAATGCACGCCGAGCGTGCCATCGATGAGGGCACGAGTCTCTTTCGGTTTATTGGTCAAGTGAGCGGCAAAGTAAAATTGGCTCTGGCGCGGTTTGCCCGCGTCATCGGTTTCAAATTGCGTATGGCGGAATTCGATTCGATCGAGCCTCCATCCCTCCGTTTGCCATTGATCGAGAGAGGCGCGCCACTCTGCAGACGTCAGAACTCTCCCTTGGCCCTTCGACTCGCGCCATTCGATGCCGTGGGCGAGGTGTTTGATTTGCTCCCATTGCCCGAGCACGAGTTGATCGCAGGGAAAGGAGAGGAGCGTCTGCAGTTTGTTCGAACTCGCGTTCAGATTGTCCCAAAGCTGTTCGAACACGCGCCCGCATTTCTGAGCGAGGAGTTCTTTGGCCCAAACCGTCTGCGCGATGCGGCGTTCCCTTGCTTCGAGTTGCGCCAGTTCCTGGAGCAATTCCGGGCTGAGCCGGTTGGTGGCATCAGCCCAATTGGCAACAACGAGTTCAGAGAAAGGCTTCAATCGCCAGAAAAGAAAGCCGAGAATGGCGGCGATCAACACAATGAGGGCAATTGATTTCGAGGTGCTCAATTGGCTATGGAAACAGAAATATTCTTGGAGGTTGTTGAAGCATTACAGCATTTTTTTGTGAACTGGTTATCGCCAAAGTTTGGGTCAACACGTGTCGCGAGGAACGTTCTGTTTCGAACGATTCTCCGATCCTCAGAGCTTAAGTTTCGAGCTTGCGAAAACAAGCGGACTTTGAAAGAGTCCCGTCCAGCACCTCTATGGACACTATGGATTCTGGTTTTTCGATCTGGCGTTTATGGGCTCGAAGTCGATGTTTTCTGGCGTTCTGCATAGGATGGACACTTCAATGGGACAGTGTGGGAGCACAAACATTTGCATTTCGTGGCGAAACGCCTGGTTTTCAGGGCGGCTGGGCGACCCGGGTAGCAGTGCATAACGGACGCGCTTATGTTGAAGTGGGCTCGACTATAATGATTGTGTCGGTTGCTGTTTCCGAGCGTCCAACGATTCTAGGTCAGATGAGCCATCCTTCCCAGCATTTCATCGAAGGGATGGAGGTGCAGTGGCCATACTTATGCCTCGCGTTGCAGGCTGATGGGTTAGCTATCATTGACGTTGCCGATCCAGTTCAGCCTCGAATGGTCAGTAACCTTGACACCCCTGGCGAGGCCAAGGACCTGGCGTTGACCGATAATTTCGCTTACGTGGCCGACTCGACTTCGGGCTTGCAAGTCATTTCGATTGCGGACGCAAGACAACCGAAAATTATCAGCACAATTCCGACAACCGCTGCTGTTACTGGCGTCGCTGCGGGTCGTGGATATCTGTTTATAGCGCACGGAAGTACAGGTTTGATCGAAGTGCGAAGTCTGGCTGACCCTGCAGCTCCCATGCCTGTGGCGACGCTTAAGCTCACCGGCGGATTGAGCCGGCTCAGGCTGGATGGAACGCATCTGTACGCGGCAGTTGGTGATTCCGTCCATATCATCGATATTCAGGATCCAAGTAATCCGGCGCTCAGGAGAAGTTTTGGGTCGAGCGGGATGTCAAGCTTTGCCGTGCGAAGTGGATTCGCCAGTATTGCGACCAAAGACAATGGGGTAACGATTTTCGACGTCCGGGAGGCTACCGCGCCAAAAGCATTGATGATGCTCGGGACAAAGGGCTCTCCGAATGACTCGGCCCGGGATGTGGCCATGGAAAGCACGTATGTTTACGTTGCAGAAATGGATGGAGGATTACGGGTTTTTGATATTAATAAAATCGCCGAACAGCCAACCCTCGGCAGTGTCGAAACAAGCGGTGCAGCGAATGCGATCGATCTCGTTGGCAGCACTGCGTACGTTGGGACGAGTTCGGGCGTGCGCATTATCAGTTTTACCAACCCCACTGCACCGCAAACCATCGGTTCCATCACCCTGGGGGGCAACATCGTTCAGGTCAGGAACATAGGAACACACCTTTTGGCGGCGTCTCCATCCTCCTTGTACGTCCTCGACATCGTGAACCCCGCAGCCCCATTGCCTATCGCCAGTGTGTCTGTGCCGCTGCAGATTGGCTCCTTTGATGTAGCTGGCCCGTACGTTGTTACCGCCGGACGCAGTCTGTCTGTTATCGACATCAGCACCCTCAGTGCACCGGAAGTCATCGGTTCCATACCCGGATCATGGAATATCGGAACGGGCAATCGATCCATTCGGGTCGCGGGAAATGCGGCATACGTTGGTTTTAGTAATCCCACGCTGACCAATTTCGCGCTGCAGGTATTTGACATCAGCGTGCCGACGTCCCCAGTGCGGGTGAAAACGGTTGGAACAGGGGCGGCCTTGGGCAATCTATTTCTTGAAGGCGACCAGCTTTATTCATTCGGTTCGACATATGTCGTCAGCGGGCAAATTAACGAACCCCTCGCACCGATTTCCCTGAATACCTGGTTTGTTTCTGCAGCCCAATTCGTTCGAGGGAACTCAAACCGGATTATTGCGAAACACGGATCGAGACTTTCCATTTTGGATATTGCTCCGCCGGATAATGTGCGAATGGAGAAAGCATACTGGTTGACCGGTACCGTGACGGACCTTGAAATCAAAGACAGCCTCTTACTGACCGCGCTCTCCTCCGGAGTCGTCCTGGCGTTGGATACGAACATTCTGCTGAAATCACCTCTCGTCAGCGAGCTAGACACCCGCGGGGTTGTCAATCAAATCCAGGTTGTCGATGATGTGGCCTTTCTTGCCGAGGATCAAAATGGACTCAAAATCGTTGACGTCCGCGATCCGGCTCAACCAGTAGAAGTGGGGCATTACGAGACACGCGATTGGACACTCGGTTTAGACATCGTCGGAACGACGGCTTACCTCGCCGATGGACATTCCGGCTTGAAAGTGGTGGATGTGAGTGATCGGAAAAGGCCGCGCGGCTTAGGCCGTGTTTTGCTGCCGCGTCAGTCTAACTTTGGCCAGTATGAAGCCTGGTCGGTCAAGGTTCGAAATGGCTTTGCCTTCTTGGCGGCCGAAGCTGCAGGTCTTTGCGTGGTGGATGTGACCGACCCGACGCAGCCTCGCTTGGTTTCACAATTCCTGGGGAATGGCCGGGTTGATTCCAGGTGACCTCGATGTTTTGGGATCGACAGCCCTGCTCACCAGCGCTTCCTGGACTGCCCATCTGATTGATGTGAGTAATCCTGCATCTCCGGCAGAAATTTCGCAGTTCAGGATTGCGGGCGGATTTGCCAATGCCGCCTTTGACCTAACTGGCAATTTTGCTTATGTGGCTGCTTACGAGTCATCGAGTGAGACCACAGTTTTCGAGGTGCTGCAAGTGAGCGATGCGGCAAATCCAACCCGCCTGGCACAGCTCAAGTTCCCGGGCTTTCCAGCGCGAAAAAGTTTGCAGATAGGCTCTGGGTTTGTGCTGTTGGCAACTTCAGATGCCGTCGAATCCACCGCTTGGTGGATTGATATGCGAAATCCGGCCGAACCAGTGGCACAGGAAGTGGCCAAGACGGCCGGGTCCGGTACTTCCATCGCCTTGGCCAACCGCCGGTTGTATCTAGGCTTCTGGTCCCATGGTTTGAAAGTGTTCAGTGTTCGACCGGAGGTCAAGGTCGTGGAAATGCGCAAAGGTGAGGGCACCAAACTTTTGCTGGATGGAGATGTTCATTTCCCTCTACATGTCGAATACACTTCTGCACTTGGGCAGCCGAGTCAATGGAGTACCCTGGTGAAGACAAATGCCACAACACTGCCGATGATACTTGCGGATCCGGACACCGCGGGTTCCGCGAAGTTTTATCGCGCTCTTCAGCCGTAAGCTGACAATTTCCGTTTCAGAAGCAGTCCACTCAACTGCCTTTGGCAGGGGACGAGTTGTTCGCTTTTTGCAGAAACGGTGAGAAGAGGTCGATCGGCACGGGCAAAAATGTTGTCGTGTTATGCTCGCTCGATATTTCGCGCATCGTCTGCAAAAATCGGAGTTGCAGCGCAATCGGCTCGGCGCTGATCATGTGGGCAGCTTGCACCAGTTTCTCAGCGGCCTGGAACTCGCCTTCCGCATTGATGATTTTTGCGCGCCGCTCACGCTCTGTTTCCGCCTGGCGCGCCATAGCCCGTTTCATCCCCTCGGGCAGCAGCACGTCTTTGACTTCCACGGCCGTGACCTTGATGCCCCAAGGATCCGTCTGCCGATCGATGATTTCCTGCAGAGCCATGTTGATTTTTTCGCGATGCGACAACAACTCATCCAATTCCGCCTGCCCGAGCACGCTGCGCAACGTCGTCTGCGCAATCAACGAAGTCGCCTTCCAGTAATCTTCCACTTTCACCACGGCCGCTTCCGGATCCACGACGCGAAAATACACGACGGCATCAACGGTCACCGGCACATTGTCGCGCGTCATGACTTCCTGTTTGGCGACATCGATAGTGACGATGCGCAAATCCATTTTGACCATGCGATCGACGATGGGGATGAGAAAGATGAGGCCGGGCCCTTTGGCGCCGAGCAATTTGCCGAGCCGGAAAATCACGCCGCGTTCGTATTCGCGCAAAACACGAATGGCGGTGGGTAAAATGATCGAGCCGATGACCAGAATGGGGATGATCCATGCCAGCATGTTCAGGAGTTGTTGCAAGTTTGCCATAGGTTCCTCAGGTTGGAGTTGGGGTTTTGGGTTTTACTTTGAGGGTCAAGCCGGTGCGCCCAATGATTTCCACGAAAGCTCCGCTCTCGATGGGAGTATCCGAAATCGCATTCCAATATTCGCCCTCGAATAACACTTTGCCGCTCGTGGCATCGATCTTCGTTACGGTCCGCACTTCCTTTCCAACAATGGTCTCCCGCCCGACTTTGACCGGCCAAAGTTGAGCGCGCAAACCAGCGCCAGCCACGAATAGGAAAAACAGCGCCGTCAGAACTGTGGCCGGAATGATCAACCCGAGCGAAAGCCGATAGAGCGGTTCCGCCGTTTCAAAAAGCATCAACGCTCCCAGAAAAAAAGAAACCACTCCTCCAATGGTCAAAATGCCATGCGCGGAAACAAACGCATCGGCGATGAACAACGCCACCGCCAAAAGAATCAAAGCAAATCCGGCGATGTTGATGGGAAGGATGGTGCTGAGGTAGAGCGACACAATCAGCGCAATCAAACCGACCACGCCCGGAAGGATTGCGCCGGGATTGCTCAACTCCCCGATCAAGCCGTAAACCGCCACGAGCATCAGGATGAACATCACTTCCGGCCGGCCGAGCACCTGGAAAATTTGTTCACGCAACAGCATCGGGTTTGGGCGGATCGTTGCGCCCGCTGTCCGCAGCACGCCGTGATCAGTCTCGCGCCCGTCGAGTTGCTGCAACAAATCGCTGGAATCTTTGGCGATGATTTCGATGACTTTCAGTTCGAGCGCTTTTTCGGAGGTGATGCTGGCGCTTTCGCGCACAGCGGATTTGGCCCATTCCACATTGCGATTGCGTTTGGTGGCGATGGCTTCGATGTAACTCGTGGCGAAGTTTTCGAGTTTTTGCTTCATCACTTCGTCCGGTTTTGATTCGCCCTGTCCACCCCCGCCGATCATGACGGGGTGGGCCGCTCCGATACTGGTGTTGGGGGCCATCGCGGCGACATCTGCGGCGAGGGTGATAAAG
>JBFMDG010000405.1:0-6862 GCA_040754135.1 Verrucomicrobiota bacterium | reverse complement strand
ACCACCAACTCCTGGGTCGGCGGCAATCCCAAAGAAGACGTGACCACCGCCAAAATCGAACGCGGCTCGATTTTTCCCTACGTCAAGAATGTCGCGGTTTACCGATGTCCTTCGGATAATTCAAAAGTCGTCGGGCGAAAGACGATTCGGCGGACGCGCAGTTATTCGATGAGCGCTTATTTGCACGGGGATGAAGTGGGGGTCAATCCGCGCGTCAAACGGCGCCTTTCGGAACTGATCAATCCTTCAAGCGATCGCACTTTCGTATTCATCGAGGAACACGAACAAAGCGTGTGGAATGGGTCATTTCATGTCGTGCCGAGGGAGCGGTTTTCGCTGGCCTCGGGCAGCTGGACGAGCACGCCCGCGGATCGGCACATGCAAGGGTGCAATCTGTCCTTTGCCGATGGCCACATCGAACATTGGCGCTGGTTTGCTCCCAAACGCGGGAACCTGGACAGCATTCAGGTCACCGGCAGCAATGAGCTGAAGGATTTGCGGCGGCTGCAGGATTGCATTCCACGGCCTTGATCCTCCGTTGCAATTCAGTTTTCCTCCGAAGATTTTCCGCAGCCGCACTCCTGGCGCTGATTCCAATTCTGGCGTTGGCCCAACCGCCGGCGAACTGGCGCATGTTCCGCGCTTCGGATGGTTTAAAGGAATCGTTCACCACCGCGGTCTCTTTCAGTCCTCGAGGCAAAGTATGGCTGAAGCACGGCGAGGCCGATGCCATCACCTATTTCAACGGATATTCCATCGGAACTTTCCCCACATCGGGCCGGGATAATTTCCGGATTTACGAAAGCCGCACCGCGCAATTGTGGTCGCTCTACAGTGAAGGCCTGGTGGTCAGCGAAGGGCGCCAATGGATTCAGCATCCGATTGCGGAAATCCGCCACGAAATGCAATCCGATCCCTTGCGCCAAATCCGGCAGATTCCTTTGGTTCCGGCGGAGCGCAATCGGATCTTCTTTCTCGTTTCCGACCGGCTCATGGATTACGACTCGAGCACGAGGAAAACCACCGTCATTCGGCATGTGAACCAGACTCAGCTCGGCCGGTTTTATGAAATGACCGAATCACACGATAACGGACTTTGGATCACGGGAGCGCGCGGCCTGGCCAAATTGCCTGGTCCGTTGCGCCAGATTAATTCGGATTCCCGCTGGCAGGAATTTCTCATCGGGCCGGAATTGGGCATCGAGAATTTGCAGCGCCCTTTCGAGGATACTCGAGGCGGAGTGACCGCCGTGGCTTTCGACCGGGCGCGGCCGGGTCAGCGGATGATCGCGCATTTCGATGGAGGGGAATGGAAAATCATTCGAGCGGGAAATGAAACGATCCGGCAAGCCTGGCGAGGTTGGGACGATGTTTATTGGGCGTTTACGGTGAACAGCCTGTTGCGCATTGAAAGTGGGAAGGTCATCAAGGAAAACATTTCGGCGGGACGATTCGAGGATGTGGCCCTGGCCACCAACGGGGTGTTCTGGATTGCCAGTTCGGAAGGTCTTTTGCGTTTCGCCCCACACCTTTGGCGTCGGCCCATCGGGCTGCCAGATCCGATTTCGCTGGTGCACTCGGCAACGGAAGATGCGCAGGGGCGCCTGTGGATTTCAGTGACAGAAGGGCTGGCCAGGTGGGATGGCGCCGCATGGAGCTTGGTGTTCTGGCCCGACGGGTATGAACCGGAATTGAATTCGGCGGATCAGCTCTTCCCACTGGCGGATGGCCGGATTGCCATCGCTGCGAAGCAACCGTTGGTGTTCAGCCCCTCGGACAAGACGTTTCAGGAGTTGTCACCTCCTGAGGGAGGGCGCATCAGACTGCTCGGTCAAGTCAATGACGGGAACCTTTGCGTCTTGCGCGTGGGTTCCAAAGCATCGGGCAAGTTGATCCTCGATAAATATGACGGCCGAAATTTCACGCGCTGGCTCGAACTCAGTGCCGAGGAAATTCCCGATCATGGCGATATTCATTTTGCGCAACAATTCATCAATGGAGATTTGTGGCTCGGCGGCAGCATGGGCCTGGCGGTGTATCGCGCCGAACAACTGCATCGCTTCACGCTCAGCGAAAATTTCATTCTCGATCGCGCCTTGTGCCTCCTCGATCCAGGCAACGGCAGAATCTGGTGCGGCGGCCCCGATCGCATCCTCGAATTTGATGGAAAAACCTGGAGCTCCATTCTCTCCGGTGTCGATCGCGTCAATGAAATGATTCGAACGCGCGACGGTAAAATCTGGGTGGCGACGACCAGCGGCACATTTACGTATTGGAATGGAACCTGGCTTGTGAATGGAGTTGCGGAGGGCCTGCCGACCATGGCCGTTTATGAAATTCTGCAGGACCGTCAAGGCCGCATTTGGGCGGGCACAACTCAAGGATTGGCATTGCATCACCCCGACGCCGATTTGGAACCTCCCGTCGGTTTGGAACCGCTGCTGGACGCCGGCGAAAAGATCACGACCGAGACCGCGGTGACATTTGCCATGGCCGGGCGGGACAAGTGGCAGGCGACCGACGCGGATCGTTTGCTTTTTTCGTATCGAATGGATCAAGCGGCCTGGTCGCCTTACACGAACGGCACGGTGAAAACTTTCAGTAAACTCGGCGCCGGCACGCATCGATTTGAAGTGCGGGCGATGGACCGCAACTGGAACGAGTCGAGTGAGGCGGCCGGTCTCGAGTTTTCGGTCATCTTTCCTTGGTACAAAGAGCGCCGTTTGATCGCCACCGCCATCGCCGGGTTCATCATGGTTTTGTTTTTCGCCGGGCTGGCTGTGAACCGGCATTTGAGATTGCTCCGCAGTTATGCCGAAGTGGAGAAGATCGTCACCGTGCGCACGCGCGAGCTCGAGCGGGCCACGCAGGAACTGGTGCAGAGCCAAAAAATGAAAGCGCTGGGCACCATGGCCGCCGGCATCGCCCATGATTTCAACAACATCCTCTCCATCATCAAAGGTTCCGCCCAGATCATCGAGGCCAACCTTGAAGACAAAGACAAAGTCCGGCTCCGCTTGAATCGAATCAAAACCGTGGTCGAACAGGGCTCTGGCATTGTTAAATCGATGCTCGGCCTCAGCCGCGTCAATGAAAAGGATTACCAGTCCTGCGAGTTAAACAGCATCGTCGAAGAAACGATCAAACTGCTCGGAGACCGTTTTCTTCAGGACGTGAATGTGGTGTTTCAACCGGAACCAGGGCTGCCGCCGGTGGTTGTGGCCAGAGAACTGATCCAGCAGATTCTGCTGAACTTGATTTTGAATGCGGCTGACGCCATGGGCGGTGGCGGCAAGATCGTCCTGCGCACCGGCATCATCAAAGCGATCCCGCCGGATTTGGTGCTCGCTCCGGGAGCAGCCGATGATTACGTGCAGGTGGAGGTGGAGGATTCGGGGACAGGGATTGCGCCGGAGATATTGCCACGGATTTTCGAACCATTTTTTACCACCAAAGCGCTTTCCACGCGCCGGGGAACAGGGCTGGGGCTTTCCATGGTGTATGAATTGGCGAAGCAAATGCAATGCGGCCTGGCCGTGCAATCCCAAGTGGGCAAAGGCACGGTGTTCACCATGATCATTCCCGTGAAAGGGAACGGTGAAAAAGGCACGCCGTGAAATTGTTCCTCCGCCTGCGGAGCGTCCATTAGTTTCTTTCTCCGCCTCGTGCATCGGTTACGCCGCGCGCGCCGTGACCAGCGCCGCGTCTTCCCAAAGTTGCATCAAAACTTTCCGGCTGTACTCGAGGTAACTCTTGTCCACCGAGAACACTTCGAGCGTGATGGTGCTGTCGTAACCGGCCTGACGCAGCGCGCTGATGTGGCGCCGCAGATCAATATTTCCCGTGCCCAACGGCAGGTGCAAATCGGCGCTGCCACCCTTGTTGTCGTGCAAATGAACATGCTTCAGCCGCGGCCCGAACGCGCGAATGATTTCATCGGCGGTATTGTACTCGGTCAACAAATTGCAATGTCCGATATCGAGGTGCAGCGCCAGCTCGGGCAGCGGTTCCAGCAACTCCGCCAATTGCGCAACGGTGTTGAAGTGTCCGGGCAGATTTTCAATCATCAAACCCACGCCGCAATCGCGCGCCGTTTTCATCAGTTCAGAAATCGAGCGCAGGTTGCGTTCGATGACAAATCCTCGATCATGAAAAGGAGCGTGGCGGTCCGGATGTAAATTCATCCAGCCCGCCCCCACTTTCGCAAACATTTCCAGGCAAACTTTCATTTCCTCGACGGCGGCGCGCCGGACGGATTCGAAGGCGGAGGCGATGGGCAAGTAGTAAGCGGTATGGCCGACGACCTGAAGCCCATGAGCCTCGAGGGCTCGGCGGATTTCATCGGCATTCACGCGCGAGGCCATGGCGGCGGGCGGTTCGAGGGTAAGATCAACAAAATCGAAACCCAGTTCGTGCATCCAGGCGATTTCTGAAATCACGGACATGGCCGGGTGATTCATGGCGCCGATTAACATGGTTGAAGTCCTCCTCCGGTCGCCCCGCATTCGAGCGGCCGCACCGGCTAAATTTTCATGGGTTCATGCGCGGGTTGAAGCGCCGCAAACCATGGGCGCGTATCGAGCAACGGGACTCGTTCGAACTCGGCCTGCGGTAATCCGGGCGTTGGCAAATGCAACGTATGCCGCACCCACTCCGGAATTTGCTCTGCCTGCTGGGGAAAGAGCCACAGGAACACATTCAAAATCGCAGTCAGCAGCGGAACGTCTTGTTCCATCCGATCGAGCAATCGTTTCCAATTCAGCCGCGCGGCCGTGGCATGGAGCAGGTTCAGGACGTCCGGCCAATCGCTGCGATCGCGCTGCAACACATAAAGTTTGATCCAAACCAACTCCTCCGCCGGAACAGTCAGTAACAACTCCTTTCTCACCAACGCGGGGGTGGCATGTTGGATCCAACTTGCATCCACTTGCGTGCGGCGATTCGGCATGCCCCAAATGACATCCACGATGACCCCTTTCTGCACGGCGCGATAAATCCAACCGCGATCATAGGGCAACTCGGAATGAAAGTCCGTGAAACCGGCTGCCTCCAACGCCGCGATGATCCGGTCTTTGACTTCTGGCAAAACAAAGAAATCGATGTCTTTGGTGTTGCGCCAGCGCCCCGTATAAACCGCCAGTCCGAAGGCGCCGCCGAGCAGAAAATCCGCGCCGGTCTCGCGCACGCTTTGAATGGCTCTCGCGTAAACAGCCCATTCCTCCGGTGGAATCAGCTCGGACCACCGCTGTTTCGTTGGCGGCACATCGACGTGCGGAGTGCCATTGATCGTGGCTCGCTTGCGCGAGGATTGAATTGGGGACGGCGCCGGGGATCGGTTGGACTCGGCCTTCCATGGCGCTCCCTCGGCCGCTGTGGATTTTGTGATGCCTCGGCGCTTCATGGGAAAAAGATACTTCGCTCTGGGAAGCACGCAAAGCCCTCGGGACTCTCTCGCTCTCTGCGCCAAATGGACTTCCACCATTTCCGGGCTATCATCCGCGCTATGCTGGCTGGCGCAGAGAGCGAAAGAAAGGGCGACCGCCACCTCCTTCAGCCGATCGCCCCTCCGGTTCTCCACCCTCTACTGCTTCCCAACGACGCACGCTACCGCCTCGCGTCATAAGCGACAATCGGGCTGGCAGATGAAATTCGACTCGGTCGATTGCGGCCCCGTCCCTCGGCAGCCACCTGTGCTTCCAGTGCGACCTCCACGGCGTTTTCCTCAGTAAACTCCCCGAGGCGCGTTCAGGATCGGGATGGAACAAACCGAGCCTTCGAATCGCCGCTGGCGCTGGATTTAATCGGAGCTTGGGTGGAAATCTCGCACTTGAATTTGAATCTGCTTTTGCTCCGGCCCAGGGCCGTAGATTCGCACACTCTTTCAGGGCTGAAAGCCCGCAATGTGACCGTCCGACCTCAAGGGCCGGGTAGGAAAATCACCCCATTGTTCCGAGGCCTGAAAAGCCGCCCCAATCATTGTTCTGCCCACGTTCCGCCCCTACAGAGCCGAGGGTTGACCGCCTCATCGCCGCAAAAACAACAGGACTCGCCGGCTCCCGGGAAAAATCGCCGTGAAACGTTGTGGAACGCGCTCTTCGTCTCAATCATTTGGTGCATCCTTGGAGGTGCCGTATTTGTCCTGAAATTTTTCCGGGATTCGTATGCTCAATTTCAAGCGGTATTGCGGGAATGTTTCCTTTTCCGCTGGGGCAAGAAGCAATGGGTCCGCGATGAGCGATTTAATTTGGGTAGAATTCATTTGAATCACTTCACCCCCTGACAAAAGGACGTGCCCTATTCCATTGCGGTGATTCTCGGGCGGAGAAATAACCAGTGCGCAGCTCGGCACACTGGGCTCTTGATTTCCGATGTAGATATAATCCGTCCACACTTCAATCCGAGACCAATCCGAAACGGCCTTTTCGCTGTCAATGGCAAGGAAAATCTCCGGATTAATGGGGCGCGGCAAATCGGAAAACGATTTTGGAAAGCGATCGGATTTAAACATTTCCTCGCGCAACAATGACCAAATCGCCATGAGCCGCTCCTCCTGCACTTGCAGTTCATTGCGCTTGCACGACAGCATCGCGCTGACCGCAATAAGTGCGCAGAGAAGAAGGTGCAGACTGCTTCTGAATCTTCTCGTTGCGCGGGTTGTTGCCCACGAATTCATCGAAGCAACCTTACGCCGGACCTGGTAAATCAAACAGGCGTGGTGGCCCTCATCACTGGATGCGCCTGACTGAAGCCAATGGTTTTTATGCTCATAACTCGCCAAATACCTTCTATCTTTTCCAACTTCACTGAGAAAAAAACTCCCCCGACAGGGCCAGTGCTTTGGAGCGCTTGCGCATGAGCTCTA
>JBFMDG010000404.1:0-6899 GCA_040754135.1 Verrucomicrobiota bacterium | reverse complement strand
AGCTGGCGGATATTGTTCAAGCAACCGATGGCCTGAGCGCGCGCTTTGGATTTGCTCAGGGCCGGCAAAAGCATCCCCGCCAAAATCGCGATGATGGCGATGACGACCAGGAGTTCGATCAACGTAAATCCAAGTTCCCTGGGCCAAAGGTTTCTCTTCATCTGCGGGGGAATAAGCAGCCTGAGCGGCTGCGCATAACGGCTGCGATCATTTTTCCGGAATGTAATTGAGCGTGTAGTAAGCGGCCGGATGAAGCAGCGGTTCGCCTTTGACGGATTTCACGCCGGGCAAATGCAACTCGTGCACGTGCCCTTCCTGCAACGCGTTCACCACCAGCCGCACGGTCTTCCCATCGCTCGAAACTTCCGCCTTCTCAATCACGGGATTGGTTTTGTCCACTTCGGGACTGCCGTAATCCGCGCGATAGATGTAAGTGTAAGTTTCCATCCGATAAGCGTCCGGATTGGCGGCGCTGGCGCGATCCACCGGCTCAGTAAACGTCAGCTCGAATCCATCCGGTTTCGCGCGCATTTCATGCACTTCAAACGGCACGAGGCCCGTCCAGATCAATCGCTGCAAAGCGAACGGCTTTCCACCGCGCGCGCCCCAGCCGCGATCCGTCCCTTGCACAAACAATGAACCGTCGGGCGCAAATTCCAGCGCGAGACTGCCCGAATCGAAGCCGCGTTTGAACATGTAACAAGCCCCCTGATAACGGCCCTTGACCTTTTCGAGCGTCACGCGCATCACCGTGCTGTGCGTCTGATCGCCAACGAACATCTGGTTCTGAAACGGTCCGAATTTCCCCTGCGTTTCATCGGTCGCGATGCCGCTCGCCGATTGGCCCATCTTGTTATAGGGAAAGTAAACTGCCGGGGGCCGCAACTGCGGAATCCGCTTTGCCTCGGTCATCATGCGGCTGCCGCTCTTGGGTATTTCCGGCGGGGAACCGAGCGCGCCGGCGAGTTTGTACCATTTGTTGCCGTCGGGATGACCGACAAAATCACCCGGAACGAGATGTTTCAATGAACAGGTGCCATTCCATGGCCCCTGGTTATCGGTGTAAAACATGTCGCCAAGATAATTCGTGCCGATGCCGCCGGGGGATCGAATGCCGCTGCAGGTCGGAAGAATAGTGCCATCGGGTTTCACGCGCAAACACCAGCCGCGATATTCGATGTCGCTGGTGAACGAACCGGTCAGGCAAAGCACCACCCAAATATTGCCTTCGCGATCGAACTTCGAGCCGAAGGCATATTCGTGGTAATCGCCGGTGATTCCCCAGCCGTCGCTGACCGTTTCAAAAAGATCGGCGCGCCCATCGGCATCGAGATCTTTCATGCGCGTGATTTCGCCCCGTTGCGTGCAGTAAAGCCAGCCATCGCGATAGGCCAGGCCGAGCACCTCGTGCAAGCCGCTGGCGAACAAATGAAATTTCACAGCGCGCGGCGGATTCTCGAAGGCGCCTTCAACGATGTAAATGTCCCCCAGCCGCGTGGAGGTCGCGAGCCGATGGCCGGGGAGCAATTGCAGCGCGCCCGCTTCCAGAATGATGTTCTCCGGAATGGGGATCGTGATGATTTTGTAATAGCGATCTTCCGCCGGCACCTGTTCCGCCGCGCGCCCGATGGAGAGAAACGCGGCCGCGAGAGCGATGGTGGCCAGGCACTGAAGCCGCGGCCATTTCATGCCTTTAGAAAAACAGTCCATTACCAGATCAACTCCTCGATAATTTGCGCCTGGCCTCGCTCGAATTTCACCGGCACAAGCAATTCCATCCGGCCGGAATTCTGCCGCACGACCGGTGTCACTCCGTTGGCGAGCTGCAAGCGCAGCGTCAGTTTGCTATCGACAAAATATTGTCCCGGTTTGTCCTGATCGATTTTCGATCCGGCCCAAGCGCGGAACCAGAGCCCATCGATCGGTTTGCTGGATTTGAGTGTAAGAGTGCGCCGGAAGAACGCGTCCAACTCGCCTGGCACCGCCACCGAGTAATCTTCAATTTCAATCGAATCGAACGAGTAAAGAAAGGCCGGGCGGCGTTTTTCATCGAGCCGGTAGCCACGCATTTGGTAGCCGGCTTTTTTCCCGGTGCTTTCCGGCCAGGGCGCGCTGGCCTCAGGAAGCATCGCGAACGGCGGGCCGGGCGGCAGGTTGACGGTGTTATAGCCGAGCGGCGGCACAAATCCGGCGCCCCGGCCATCCCGATGCATTGCCGCGTCGATGAAAGGGCCCTGCCAGATCATGGCCCAGCGGAGCTGGTTGGCATCAAAAGCGAGATTGGCCTTTTCCGGATAAGCCACTCCGATGGCGCGGGCGCCGGCGCCCTGGATGAAATTGCGATAAATGATCGCTTCATTCGTCGCCACGAGTTCCACCGCGCCTTGGATCAAACCATCCGGCAGACTGCGCTCGGGATGATTCGAGAGATAAGCCCAGACCGCGCTGATTTGACGGCGGGTGTCCCCGCTCAAAATGTCTTCGCGCGTCGATTTGCCTTCGGGCCAAAACGTCGGCATGCGGGTGCCGGGACGAAGCGAAGGAGGATCGAGCAGGTAACGTTCGAACCAGTTTCGCTTCAATCGAAGTCCGACGGTGGCGAGATCGAGCGCAGGAATTCCCAGGGATTTATGCCCGGCAAACGTGTGGCAGGAAATGCATGACAACCCGCCCGTTCCCACCAGGCGCCGGCCCCACTTGGCATCTGACGGGTCGCCCGCCGGCTCCGGCGAAGTTGGCGAGCTGTCGGCGAGCTCGAATGCCTTCACGAGAAGACCCACATTGCGATCGCCGAATTGTGGCATGCGCGTGGCCATGTAAGGACGCACGGCGCCTTTTCTCAACAACACGGTCTCGAGCCAATCCTGGCGCAGTTTATCTCCAACGCGATTCAAATGCGGCGGCATGCGGCCTTCCTCGCCGAGATCCGCTTCGCCAATCACCGCAAAATATTCCGCGCGTTCTGACGCAGGACCACCGGCGCCCTCACGCGTGTGGCACGCATAACAATTCAACGCGGCCATTGTGTGAATAATCTGCTGCCTAGGTGTGGGAGCGTTATTGAGCGTTGCCGGGGAACGCAAAATCGTCCGAAGCGCCTCACGCTGTCCGTCGCTGAACATAAAGCGCGGCACGCCCGCTCTGGCTTTGTTCAGGCAGCCGCCGGAAGCGTCCGGGTTCAATTCCGTCAACGATTTGCTCCGCGCGTCAACGGCGGAAGGTTCATTGCCGATTTGATGGCACGCCGCGCAACCGAGCGATCCAAAAAGCTGCCGGCCTTTGGCAGACCTGGCCGCGTCCACCGTGAACGGCTCACTGCCAAGCGGCCGCATGGGATGGCCTTGATCCGTAGTCAATACCGATGGCGGCACTTCCTGTTTCGAAAAACCCGGGCCTTCCCAGGACACTTTCAGCGTGGCCTCACCGCCGCCATTGAACCAGGCCACCATGATGGGATGCTCTCCCGCAACCAGAGATATGGTTCCGCTCTTTTCGGTCGTGCCGTGGTCACCGTCGTTATTCACCACCTGCGTCGTTCCGATGAACAGTCGCGTGCCATCATCCGAAGCGGTGTAAAAAGTGTAGGAACCGTCCGCGGGCACTTTGATGAAACCGGTGAAGCGCAGGCCGACGTTGTCATTGCGCTGGCGAGGGGACAATGTGAAGCGATCGATGATTCCCGAGCCCGTCGGATTTTTACCCTCCATCTGCGTGGTCGAAGTAAAACGCGTTTCAAAATATTGATAGCTGAGGCCTTTGATTTTTTCTTTCGAACGCCCGGATTTGGCGGGGTCGGCCTGATCGCGCAGCAGATACATGGCGATGGCGGTGGCTTCGGCAGCGGTGAGATTCAAGGATGGCATGCGGCCGGACGGGCGCGTTTTCAAAGGATCTTGCAAAAAGGCGGCGAGCGATTCGACGGTGGTTTTTTCCGCAAGACGGCCCAGTGGAATCGAGGTGCTTTGCAGACGCGCCATTTCCGGTGTGGCTTCCCTGCGGCTCGAAAGGTTCGAGGATGCTTTACTCAATTCTGCCGCCGGTTCCTGAGGCGCATGACAGGCGACGCACCCGACGCGGTGATAAAGAATGCGGCCTTGTTCGATTTTGAATTGATCGGCGCCAACCGGCGACTCGGAAGCGCTTGTGCCGAGCGAGGAGAGAAAATGCGTGAGGGCATCGACGGTCTCAGTTTTTTCACCGGCACTCATGGCGTGGAGCAAATCCGGCATGACCGTGCCCGGTTTCTGAATATGGGGATTGGCAAGAAAAGCGCGGAGATATTGCGGCGTGATGCGGCTGCCGGCATCGGCGAGGTTCGGCCCCTGCCGCGATCCGATGCGGGCTTGGGCTGCGGACTCGGCACGGTGACAACTCAAACAACTGAATTCAGAGAGCAGCAGTTCGCCGGAATTCAATTCCGGTATCGGCTGGCCAAAAGCACTGATGATGGCCGCGTCTGGTTCCGCGGCATCGGCCACGCGCATGGTGAAAGCAGCCAACAACGCGGCCGCAGCCAATCCGCAGGCAAACATCTTCAGGTTCATGACCTGTTCCACACGCCAATTCATTTCTTCAAGGTGCGCTGACAAAACCTGTCCTTAGAGAGTTCAAGCAACCGCCAAATTCAAAAAGGTTCGGTCTGTGGTTGCTGAAACTTAGGAGAACACCTTTCGATGGCAAGCCTTTTGCCCAAAATTTTTTGGCGACAACTCCGTAACGCGCCGCCGCCACTTTCCACGTCACTCCGCGATCGACACACTCCGTGGCAAAGGCAATAAAATTGCGTTCAATCAATGCATCCTGGTGGGTGAGGGATGCACTGCTTTTTTGGAAAGCCAGCTTTGCCGGAGGACGATTGTTGCGGGCGAGCGGCGGTTTCGGGTGGTTCAGTCAGGGCTCATCCATTCGCGTCAACCAAACCCAATCGCGTTCGTCAGTGCGCGCGCCTCCGTCATCCATCGCGTTCCACCCGACCGAATGGATGGAAGCGCGGTCATGGCCTGACGCGCGGTAATGCAGCGGTTGACCGCCAATGACATCGCGGGGAATGCGATCGCAAAACGTTGGAACGAGCTGATCCAGCGAGTCTGGAAATCGCTGGTGCGCGGCGCGATTCCGTTCGAGCGCGCAAGCGACTGAGGCCAGATGGATATAGCTTTGCGTCCGGGCAATGCGCAGGCCGGCCTTTTCCATCACGTGCATGAACATGATGTCCAATCCGCCGCCGGATTCGCGCAGCGCTTTCACCTGGCGATCGATCGACCGGCACCGGCTCGGAAACACCTGCGGATTGGCCACCGAATAACACGCGCGATAATCCTCGGCAAACATGCGCATGAATCGGAGCTGGTTTTTCGAAATGTCCGGCGGCGCCAAAGGAATCATCGTGAAAACCATGCTCCAAATCTCGAGTCCGAAATTGCTCAGCTCGAAATCAGCGCGCAAATGCCGGTCGAAATCGTAGATGAGATCGAGCGAGGCGAGGACGGTTTGGAGTTGCCGCAATTCCGGTTCGGACCAGCGGGCGCGCGCCAATCCTTCCCAAACTCCGTGGAGAAAATATTCGAGCAACGATGCTTTGGTGAGCGTTGCTTCGAGCGAGGGCAGACTTCCGGCCAATTCAGCGATTCGGGGAATGACGAGCAGATGATCGATCGCTTCCGAGGATTGGCCGAGGTGAAGATGAGCTGCCGTCCGGAGGCAGAACAACTTGGCCAAGGCTTCCATCTGTGCGGAATTGGCGCGGAATTGCCATTCAGAAATCCACTCGCCGGTTTTGAAATCGATTTGCGCAAATGGCCGTTGCCGCGCCAACCGCAAGGCGATGATTTCATTTTCCAGCATTGATTGCATGGCGATGAGGCGAGTGGCGGCGCTTTGCGGCGTGGCATCCCCAGCAGTTGAGCCGGCGGCGGGCGCTTCATTGAAGTGCGAAATGTCGATGGCATTTCCGTATCGGAACGAGTTTGTCACGGCGCGCTGGACTTGCGGTTTCGAAACGAACGCGTGGATTCTGGACCACAGGTTCGTTGCCTCGGCGCGGCCGGCGCGCAGGCGCTGAATCGGATCCGCGGCGGCGAAGTTCATCGCCTCCGGCACACGCAAAACAGCCAGGGCGGTATTGGTCGAGGAGTCGAGCTGCCGAACAGTTTGATTGTAATACTGGACCACTTGCCAGCGCGCCACGCAGCTCCGCGCCGTTTGCACAATCAAAACAAGGAAGACAATGAATGCCGTCACGCCTCCGGCGATGGAACGCTTCTTTTTTGGCGCGACCAAGGTTTTCTCCGAAACGATGGAACGCGGCACGATGCGCACCGATTTCCATGCGAACAGTCCGAGCGCGAGAAGCGTGAGGATCAAACCGACCTGCGAAAAAATGCGGTACGCTCTCGGACTCGCAGTCCACCAATCGACATGCGTGACCGGATCGAGGCGAACGAGCGCGTTGAAGAAGGCGGCGATTGCCAGGAGGCCGAAGCCGACGGCGACGATCAGTTGTTTGCGCGCGCCGGTGGTGGCGGCCAACTGCAGTTGCCAGCGCGATTCCGTGATTTTGCGTGTCCAATCGAGGTGGCCTTCGACCGATTGGGTGAAGCGTGAACTGTCGTGAAATCCCAAAGCCAGCCAGACGGCATAAACGCCGGCCCAGATCATGATGGCGGAGAAGATCAAAAACTGCGCGGAGCCCATGGACGATTGGCTGGCGTCGAAACTGGTGCGGTGCCAGATATGAAATCGCACGCCGGCCAGGAGCGTGGCCACGCCGTAAATGATCTGAACGACACCGAAGGCCGCATAGCGGTTCATAAAGCGTCGCGGCATTGGCACGCCTTCCGTGCGGTAAGCCCGGGCGTGATTCCAGAATCGGAGGAACAAAACGATGGCGGCGTAAAACC
>JBFMDG010000403.1:0-6972 GCA_040754135.1 Verrucomicrobiota bacterium | reverse complement strand
GCCGGGCCGATATCGCCGGCAGCCATGACAGTAAAGTGAATATCGCGTTGTTCCACTACGGCGGTCGTGAGCATGCCAGGGGAACGGGAGGCTTCGGCTTTGGCCTGCCAGCTTTTCAATTGGGGCAAACCCCAGAAATATCCGGCCGCTCCGGCGATGCCGGTCAACAGCAATACAACAATCCATTTTTTCATGCTTGAACGTCCAACGTAGCCTTGCGACGGCCCGATTGTAAACCGGAATTCAAAACGGATTCAGGCGTTGTGAGCGGCATGCTTCCGAAGCCGGCCCGCTCTGCGCGTCCCTAGTGCCTGATCCGCTCCAGTGCGAGCCGGGACGACTTGCGTCAGAAGATGGCTCACTTTCAGGGTTCGTTTGGCCTGGCAGCTATTGGGTCAACGGCTGCCGTTTAAAATGACTCGTCGCCCATGGGATTCGTTACCCATCGGGTTTTTCGTGAATTCAAGACTCGCCAGTCCCGGCTGAAATTCATACTTTCCTGCCGTGATGGTGAGGCCTGAGACTTTGGACACCCTGCTTAAAAAGCTCCGAGGGTTCATTCAAAGACATTGGAAACGGCTTCTGCGCATCCGGGAACGCCTCCGTTTCACTGAGGAAACCTTCCACCTCATGCTCGCCGGCATCGTTGGCGTCATCGGCGGCCTGACCAATATCGCCTTCTTCTTCTGCATCGAATGGGTGACCGGCTTCATCCTGCATCAAACCGGCGATGTCGTCGAAGTGGCGCGCCTCCTGGAATGGTGGCAGCGCTTCCTTATCTCCGGCTTCGGCGCCATGGCCGCGGGCCTGGTGCTCTATTTCGGCTTGCGGCTCGTCGGCCCGCAACCTGGTCCAACCAACCTCCTGGAAGTCATTCTCGCCGGCGACGGTCGATTGCGCATGCGCAGCGCCCTTGTCAAAGCCGCCTCGTCTCTGGTCAGTCTCGGCACTGGTGCTTCCATCGGACGGGAAGGCTCGATCACGCAACTTTCAGCGACGTTGGCCTCGAAAGCCGGGCAGCTGGCCCATTGGCAACCCTATCGTTTGCGTTTGCTCGTGGCGTGCGGCGCCGCTTCCGGAATGGCCGCCGCCTATAACGCGCCAGTGGCCGGCGCTGTCTTTGCCGCCCAGATCGTGCTGGGCAATTTCTCGATGAATTATTTCGCGCCGCTCGTGCTTGCATCCGTGGTGGCGACGATGCTGTCCCGTTCCTTTTTTGGGCTCGAACCGTGGTACAAAGTGCCCGATTTCGAATTCACCAGCCTTACTCAATTGCCCTGGTTCATGGTGCTCGGCATTGGCGCCGGATTTCTCGGCGCCATATTCATGAAGATGATTCGTTATAGCGAGGAGCTGTTCCAGAAACTGAATTGGCCGGTTTATGACCGGATCGCTTTGGGCGGTTTTCTGGTCGGACTGCTGGCCATCCCCTATCCCGAGGTTTGGGGCAATGGCTACGGCCCAACCAATGATATCCTGCGACAACAATTCCCAATATGGACCTTGCTCGGCCTGTTTCTCGCCAAACTGCTCGCCACCGTCGCCACCGTAGGATCGGGCGCAGTGGGCGGATTGTTCACTCCGACGCTCTTTCTTGGCGCAGGTCTCGGGTCGTTATTCGCGCTCCTCCTCCATTGGGCCGGATTGTCGGAAACTGAAGCGGCCGCTTACTCGGTCGTCGGCATGGGGAGCGTCCTCGCCGCCACCATTCATTCGCCTTTGCTGGCGGTGATTTTGATTTTCGAGATTTCTCTCAATCACACTTTGCTTCCGCCGCTGATGCTCGCCTGTGCGATTTCAACGATTGTCGCCCGCGGATTGCATCCGGATTCCGTTTACACCGAACCGCTCCGGCGCAAGGGACTCGAACTCGAAGAAGACAGCCAGCAAGTCGGCGCTGCCACACAAAAAACGGTCGGCGAACTCATGCGCGAGCCGGTCAAACCGCTCCGCGATACCGCATCCTTTCGCGAAATGGTCGATCGATTTCTTACCAGCTCGAACAACTTCCTGCCGGTGGTCGATTCCGAAAATCGCCTGCTCGGCGTGGTGGCGTTGCAGGACATGAAAGAATATCTCGGCGCCGGCGAAGAATTAAGCAGTGTCATCGCCTACGATGTCATGCGCCCGCCGCCTCGCTGCCTGACCCCCAATCAGAAGTTAATTGATGCGCTGCCGACGTTGCTGGCAAGCGAACTGCGAAACGTGCCGGTCGTGAACAGCCTCCGCGAAAACCGCCTCGTCGGTTCCGTCGTGCGCGCCGAAGCCCTCGGCCTCCTCTCCGAAGCCATCGCCGCGCGCAAAAGTGAATGAGTTAGAAGATGCAAAGATCAAGCTTAGTGATGGTCGGCATGTGTGTGGTGATGTTTGCGTCCTGTTCAGGCCCGCAGAAACTGGAAGTGCACCATGACCATTGCCAGATCCAAGTTTACTTGGGGCAGCCCGTCAGCTTCTTTGAAACCCAAGCCAGGGCACAGGTGCAATATGTGCAAAGCCAATTGGATATTTGGCGCAGACTCGAAAGCCACCATGCCGATGAGGCGATCAAAGCCATGATCCAGCGGTTTGAAGCCGAGAAATCCTGCCTGAAAATTGACGAGTATTGGGCTTTCAGCATGATTCAACCAGTGTATTTAGAGCAAAGCACTCCAAGGAGGTTCATCGGGCTGTTGCGACTTGCCGATCGATTCGATGCGCTCGTTCTGATGGAAGGCAACGAGCAGTTCGACAGCCTCAAGGCCGCCGAGAGCTTTCGGTTCGTCGCCAGCATGCTCAAATCAAAAATTGAAAGAGCCGAGGACGGCTTGCCGCGGGTGCATACCCCGTTGATAACCGCAGATGGAGAATTCACGGTCCGAGAGTTGAAGTCGAAATTTGCCAATCTGCCGATGCTGCGGCAGCGGTAGCGCAGGACCGACGGTTGCATCGATGGTGAAATCCATTACGCTCACCTCTGAATGACTCGGGCGGTGAATCCCGGGAGTTCACACACACACGGACATTCACATAAACACAAAAGATTTTTTGCGGCTGGGAGTGCCGCTGGGGGAGGCGACACGGCGTGCGACCGATTTCGTGGCGCGCTTCGTTCTGGCGGGCGGGGACAAATCGCGATTGCACGACGAAGTGGCCGGTATTGTCGCCAATCCGGCCCTGTTTGTGGACGACCCGCTGCGCGGCGAACTCGCCAAAGCATTGCTCAACGCGCCGCCGCCGCCGCGCGCGGAGCCGGTCGCCTATCGGCAATGGGGCAAAGATCTCGAACACGAGGCCGTCATGCAGATGGAAAAGGCGTGCTTGCTGCCGGTTTCCGTGGCCGGTGCGCTCATGCCAGACGCCCACGTCGGCTACGGGCTGCCGATTGGCGGCGTGTTGGCGACAGAAAATGCCGTGATCCCGTATGCGGTCGGAGTCGATATCGCTTGCCGGATGAAAATGACCGTGCTCGATCTTCCTGCGCGCGATCTTGAACAGAAACAGGACCGGCTCACTCGCGCCATTGAAGCGGAAACGCGTTTCGGAGTTGGCGCCACGTTCAAGCAACGCCGCGCGCATGAAGTCATGGATGCCGATTGGTCGATCAGTCCGGTCACCAAACAGCACAAGGATCGCGCCTGGGCGCAACTCGGCACGAGCGGGAGCGGCAATCATTTTGTTGAATTCGGTTTCTTCACGGCGCATTCCACGATCGATGAGCTCGAACCGGGAACTTATGTGGCGTTGTTATCGCACAGCGGCAGCCGCGGCACCGGGGCGGCCGTCTGCAATCATTACAGCAAAATCGCCTTCAGCCAGTTCCCGGATCTGCCGAGCGAATTGAAGCGCCTGGCCTGGCTCTCGCTCGATTCGCAGGAAGGACAGGAATACTGGCAGGCCATGGAATTGATGGGCCGGTACGCCGCGGCCAATCATGCCTTAATTCATAAACACATCGCGCAAAACCTCGGCGCGCGCGTCCTGCTCGATCTCGAAAACCATCACAACTTCGCCTGGAAAGAACGTCACGTGATCCAGGGCGTCGAGCGCGAAGTCATCGTCCATCGTAAAGGCGCAACCCCCGCCGGCACAGGCGTGCTCGGAATTATCCCGGGATCGATGGCTTCCCCGGGATTCGTCGTCAGTGGCAAAGGCAACCCGGAATCGCTGAATTCGGCTTCGCATGGCGCCGGGCGTGTCATGAGCCGCACACAAGCGACAAAGACGTTCGACTGGAAACGGGTGAATGCATTTCTGCGCGAAAAAGGCGTGACGTTAATCTCCGCCGGATTGGATGAAGTGCCGATGGTTTACAAGGACATCCGCGAAGTCATGGCCGCGCAGCAGGACCTGGTGACCATCCTCGGCCAGTTCAATCCGAAACTGGTGAAAATGGCGCCGCACGGCGAACGGCCGGAAGATTGATCGAATGATCACGATCGACGGTTCGGAAGGCGAAGGCGGCGGACAAATCCTGCGCACTTCTCTGGCGCTCTCTCTGATTACGGGCCGGCCATTCCGCATGGATCGCATCCGCGCGCGCCGGCAAAAGCCGGGATTATTGCGGCAACACCTCACGGCTGTGGAAGCGGCCAAAACCGTGGGCTGCGCCGAAGTCTCCGGCGCCAGTTTGAATTCTCAAACGCTCGAATTTCGGCCCGGCGTAGTCACTCCGGGCAACTACCGTTTCGCTGTGGGCACAGCGGGGAGCGCCACGCTCGTGCTGCAAACGGTGCTGCCGCCATTGCTCATGGCTTCCGGCCGGAGCACGCTGATTTTGGAAGGTGGCACCCACAATCCATTGGCGCCGCCGTTCGATTTTCTCGCACGCAGCTTCGTGCCACTCCTCAACCGCATGGGGCCGCAAATAGAACTCGAATTGAAAGCGCCGGGTTTCTTCCCGGCGGGCGGCGGCCGTTTTCACGCGCGCATTGATCCCGCAAAAAAACTTGCGCCAATTCACCTGCTCGAACGCGGCGCCATTGTCCGCCGGCGCGCGCGGATTTGGCTTTCGAAATTGCCGGTCAACATTGCGGAACGTGAACTCGAAGTTATTCGCGACGCATTGCATCCGCGAGCAGACGAAAGCACGGTCGAAAATGTTGCTTATCCGAAGGGGCCGGGAAATGCAGTCATCCTGGAAATCGAAGCCGAGCATGTGACCGCGGTTTTCGCTGGATTTGGCGAGCGGGGGCGTCCCGCCGAGGATGTGGCGCGCAACGCGATCGCTGCTGCCCAAAATTGGATGCATGCCGGCGTTCCGGTGGACGAACATCTGGCGGATCAATTGTTGATTCCGCTGGCTTTGGCGGGTGGCGGAGGCTTTCGCACCACCATGCCTTCTCTCCATTGCATCACCAATGCGGCCATGATCCAACGCTTCCTGCCGTCGCCAATCCAAATCAAACAGGAATCCGAATCGGTCTGGCGCGTCGAGGTGGGAAAGGGCTGAAGGAAAAGAAAAGGGTCAGTTCTTGATATTGGTAACTCGCTTCCCTTTGGCGTTGCGCTGGCGATAAAGCAAGTGATTCACATAGCTGGGTGTCCCCATGCGCAATCGCTCCGCTATCCATTGCACGGTCATGGCAGTTTCCGCGCGCAGCCGCAGCGCAATCGCCACCTTCTGTGCGTCTCCCTTGGGCCGTCGACTCAATTCTCCCTCTGGCCAACGCCGGCGTTTCAGTTCTTCAGCCACCACCCCTTCGGCATGTTCCTCCATCGTCTCCTGCCGTTCCGTCCCGTAATGCTCCGCCCCCATCCGCTCCTTCATCTGACCCAGCAGCTCCTTGCGAAAGGAATCCGTCCCCAGACACCAACCCCGTCGCACATTCTGGTAATCCGTTTCCCTTTCCGCCGCACGCCGCTGTTCCATCGCCACCTCCAAATGACGCCGCCCGGCCACGCTGTCCCGAGGGATGCGATACTCTCCCAGCACCCGATCCACCCGCAGCCAGGGCCACCGTTGAGTCGGACGCTTCAGATATTCTGGCCAACTGCTCCAGCGGTAGGTGCGCAACGGCTGCTCGGGCAAGAGCAACTCGGCGCGCACCGGGTTTAAATGCACATAATCGCAAACCGTTTTCAAATAGCCGTCGCCGCTGCCGTCAACGATGAGGGCCTTGTAACGTCCGCTGAACAAATGTCCGAAGAGCCTGTGGCGCCGATTGAATCGTCCCGTGTAGGCACCCAGAAACCATTTCATGCCAGCGACGAGATTGGCGCGGGGTGTCTCGATCACCAGATGAAAATAAACCGCTGCCGATCTGCGTCATCGCAGAATATCGGCTCGCGCCGGTCACCGCGATTCAGGACATGGTAAACGGCCCCGGGATATTCAACTCGAAGTTTGCGCGCCATGGACAGGAGACTACTCGCGCGGCGCGAATAGGTCACGAATAGGTCAATACCAAGAACTGACCCGTTTGTTTGGTGGGGGCGGATTGACTGATTGATTGACGCGCCGCAAACCTCTGGGCGGAATATCCGGTTTGCCATGCATCTTCTTCAGCGTTGTGAACTTTGCGGACGGGAAGTCAGCCACGTCACCCGCCATCATTTGATTCCGCGCACGCGCCACACGAACAAAAAAGCTCAGCGCGAATTCGAGCGCAGCGAAATGAAAGGGCGCATCGCCTGGTTTTGCCGACCTTGTCACGACCACGTTCACGCGTTGTTCACCGAAAAAACTCTCGAACGCGAGTTCAACACCATCGAAGCCTTGAGGTCGCATCCGGACGTGGCGCGGTTTGTCACTTGGATCCGCAACAAGCCCGACGGATTTCGGCCCGCCAACCAGCCTTCATCCGTGAAGCGGGCCAGGCAAAAACCGAACGCATCGAAGTGGTGACGCGCACCCCGTGGACTTGATTGACGCGCACGGCGCCGATTGAGGAAGGGGAGCCGCTGATTGTCCAATAGGGGTTCTGCCTGATTTGCGGTGTGCGAGGAGAAAGTGTTCATTCCACTGACACCCGGAAACAGCCGAATCGGGAAAGG
>JBFMDG010000402.1:0-6979 GCA_040754135.1 Verrucomicrobiota bacterium | reverse complement strand
GAACAGGCCGAAGACGAGCCAGAGGTCGCCTTGCTGCAGCATTTTTTTTAACTGAAACGGCTCGGCACTCATGCGCGGAATCGAAATTCCCCCAGCTCAGGCGAAGAAAAATCTTTTGCGGCCAGAAGCGGTCCGCGTGGCGGTGATGAAATGGTTTCGAGCAGGCTTTGCTTCTTCATGGCGACACCTGATTTTGTTCCATGTAATATCGAGTGCGGTTGACGCGATAGACCCAGGCCAGCAGTTCCGCGACGGCCGCGTAGAGCTGAGCAGGAATCTCGCCACCGACTCTTCCGTACCGGAACATGAGCCTGGCCAGCGGTTTGTTTTCGACGATCGGCACCTGATGTTGGCGCGCGATTTCGCGGATGCGGAGCGCGTTCAAGCGCGATCCTTTCGCGACAATTCTCGGCGCTTTCATCGTTTTCCTGTCGTAACGCAGCGCCACCGCCAAATGCGTTGGATTGGTCACAACCACGTCGGCATTGGGCACTTCGGCGAGCATTTTGCGTTTGGTGATGAGTTGGCGTTTCTTGCGCTGCTGCGCCTTAATTTGCGGATTGCCTTCCGAATTCTTCGCCTCGTCTTTGACCTCCTCTTTCGTCATCATCAGATCGCGATTCGTCCGCCAGAACTGATAGGCATAATCAATCACAGCGATCAGGATCAAAACGGTGACGACACGCAGGCAAATTTTCAGGGCAGATTCGGCCAGGAACTCGGAAATTCTTGCCGCGCTGACTGACGTATAAAAAATGGGATCGCTCACCACTTTCTTCACTTCGCTGTAGGAGAGCAGCGTGATGGCCGCAAGCTTGAAGAGGCCCATGATCGCAGGCACACCGGAACGCATCGAGAAAACACGCTTGAGGCCCTCGACCGGATTGAGCCGCTGCCAATTTGCGGCCAGCGCTTCCGAGGCCGTCTGGAATCGGCTTTGAATTCCGCCGGCCAGCAAACCACCGATGGCTCCAGCCAGGGCCACAGGCCATACGCAATTCCCCAAAACCAAAACTCCGCTGGCCAGGTAACCTTGCATGGTGTCGAGCGTGATCGGCAAATCATGGAGATGGCCAAGCACACTCGTCATCGCGGAAACGAATTGACGCCAGATTTCATGGCCCGTGAACGACAACGCCATCAAACCGCCCAACAACACAAAGACGGTTTGCACCTCGACGCTGCGGGGAAATTGACCGCGCTTGATCGCTTCTTCGAGGCGACGCGGTGTGGCTTGTTCTGTTTTCTCCCCCGTCTGTTCGCTCATGGTTCAATAGGATTTGCAAAAACGTCGAACGTATCGGCCCTGGAGTTCGCTTCGCTCCACAACGCTACGAAAAACCATGCGCAAAAAAGAGTGTTCATCAACGCGCCAGAAGTTGAGCCACACGCAAAAAATCTTCGGGGAGGCGCCGCAGATAATTCAACATGTGTTGCGCCATCAGATTCAGGGTCAGACCGAACACGGCCAGGCCTCCCAAGGTGCGGAATGCAAAGCTTTCGGAAAACACGTTCATCTGCGGGACCGCGCGCCCGAGCACGGCAAAAATCAACGTGATGAGAAACGACACCGCAATCAGAGGCGCGGCTAATTGCAGCGCCACAAGGAAAATGCGCGAGGTGCGTGCGACCATATCCGCCAACAGAGCCGGGCCGAGGTGCGCCGTTCCCATCGGGAGCACTTCATAGCTGCGCTGAAAGCCAACCAGCATCCAATGATGCATATCGAGGCTGAGGAAGAGCACGGCGGCGAAGTAATAAAGAACCATTCCAGGCAAATCGGCGCGGCCATCGTTCAGCGGATTGAACAGCGCGGCCACATTCAATCCGATCTCCTGGCTGATCAAGCCACCCGCGATATCGAGCGCGTAGAAAAGCATCCGGCTGGCAAAACCAAACAAAAGCCCAATGCCCACCTCCTGCGCCATCAAGCCAATCACCGAGAACAGGCCGGTTTGCGGCCCAATCACCGTGCCTTGCACGGACGGCGCCACCAGCACCGCCACCAAAGCGCCTAGAGCAATGCGCAATCGAACCGGAACGTTCGAGCTGGAAAAAATGGGAAACACCGCCAGCATCGCGCTGATCCGCGTGAACACGAGCATCCAATTGGTGATTTCGAAGTGCACGATGCCAGAGAGGATTCAGAAATTTCATCGAGCCACTTCGGGCATTTTTTGAATCACGAGGACGGTGAATTCGATGAGTGTGCGGAGCATCCACGGCAACAGCAAAACCAATAAGCCCACAATGCCCAGCGCCTTGGGCACAAAGGTCAAGGTTTGCTCCTGAATCGAGGTCACCGCCTGGAACAAGCTGATGCCAAGTCCAATGACCATCGAGGTCAGGAGAATGGGAGCCGCCAGAGAAACCGACTGGAACATCAGGTTTTTCAACAAATCAACCGCGAATTCAGGATTCATAAACTTGATCTGCGTCGTTCATTTCACTTTGCCTTTGCATCTCGGGAAGCGAGGGCGCGCTTGACGCGCGGAGCTACAAGCCAAAACTTTGAATCAAGGAGCGCACCACCAGGCTCCAGCCATCAACCAGAACAAACAGCAGAATTTTCAGCGGCAACGAGATGGTCATCGGCGGCATCATCATCATGCCAAGACTCATCAGGACCGTAGCCACCACCAGGTCGATGAGAATGAACGGAATGAAAAGGAGAAAGCCCATCGTAAAGGCGGTGCGCAGCTCACTGATAATAAACCCGGGAATGACCACTTTCAGCGGGAGTTTCTCCGGAGCCGTCGGGCCAAGATTGGCCAGCTCGACAAAAAGTTCGACATCCTTGGGGCGCGCCTGGCGCAGCATAAAACCGCGGATATGCCGCGACGCCTGCTCCAGCGCCTCGTCGCTTGAGATTTGTTTTGCGCTGTAAGGTTGAATGGCGTCGCGATTAATCCCCTCCCACACAGGCGACATGATGAACAAGGTCATGAAGAGCGAAAGGCCGATGATGATTTGATTCGCGGGCGTGCCTTGAAGCGAAAGCGCACTGCGCACAAACGACAACACAATCACAATCCGCGTGAAGCAGGTCATCAGCAGAATGATCGAGGGCGCGACGGATAATAAAGTGATGGCAAAAAGAATTTTGATGCCGACATCAACATCCTGGGGCTGGCTTCCGGCTTCGAGCCCGAGGTTCACTTTGAATGGCATCAGGCTCGTCGCGCTTTCCAGCGGAACAGGCGCATTGGTTTGCGCCCACAAATCCGGAGCGCCGAGGCCGACGAGCATCACGCCCCAAAGCACGCAGCGTTCGATCAAAAAACGAACGGCCGAGTGCCCCCGTGCTTTTTGGGAAGCGAACGAACGATAGCGGAGCAGGTTCATGCTTTGCGCGCCAGGACCTGCTGCAAAGCCTGCGCAAATGAGATGGGCGCATTCGTCACAGCCGATTTGTTTTCGTGGATCACATTTTCCCCGTCGGGCAAATGCGTCAGCAAGGCAATGCCGGTTTGCGACGTGGCCACGAGCAGCCGTTGCTGTTCATAAGCGACGACATAGAGCGCCTGGCGGTTTCCAAGAGGTTTCATCTCGACAATCTGGAGGCGCGGAGCTTGGTTTTGTTTCCAGGAGAGGCGCTGCCAGTTGCGGAAGAGCCAGACGCCGCCGAGAAACAAGGCGAGAACAAAAATGAGCGCGCCGAAGACGCGCAGAACGGAAGCTCCGGCATTGGGCAGGCCCGTCGAGTTTTCGCCGGCTGTGGCTGCCGCCACGGAAATAGTGGCCAGGAACAGTGCGGGCAGGATGGAGCAAAGCCGTTTCACGTGTTGTGGAGAAGCTCGGTGATCTTGATGCCGAATTGATCTTCCACCACGACCACTTCGCCGCGCGCGATGAGGCGTTGATTGACGTACAAATCGACCGGGGCATCGGCGGTTTTGTTGAGCGAGACGACGGATCCGGCGGTGAGTTGAAGCACTTCGCGCATGGGCAACTGGCAAGCGCCGAGTTCCACGGAGAGTTTCACCGGCACATCGAGGAGAACATCCAGATTGGGGTTGGGACTCGTGCTCATATCAAACAGGCAGATTATTTCGGTTTCAAAATTTCGGTCACTTCCACGGCCCATTGCTTGCCACTGGTGCCGAGGCGTCCGCGGTATTTGGGAATGTCAGCCAGACGAAGTTGCACCTGGTTGACACATTGCGGTGTGAGTTGGATGACGTCGCCCGGCTTCAAGGACGCGAGTTCGCGCGCGGTCAGTTCGAGCGCATTCCATTCGGCTACGATCGAAACTGAAATATCATCCCAGGCTGGATTCCATTGCACGGGAGCGGCGGGCGCCGGAGCGGTTTCGGCGGGAGTTTTTTCCATGGCGGGCGCGAGCTGGCGCAGGAGCGGTTCCACCGTGTAATACGGAAAGGCAAATTGAATCAGCCCGGAATTCTCGCCAAACTTCGTCTGC
Organism: Verrucomicrobiota bacterium; assembly: GCA_040754135.1. Lineage (GTDB taxonomy): Bacteria > Verrucomicrobiota > Verrucomicrobiia > Limisphaerales > SIBE01 > JBFMDG01. Next base: position 2,556 of record JBFMDG010000402.1, on the reverse strand, counting down.
AACTTCACCAGCAACATGGTGGTATCGCCGGGAGAAGATTGCAGATAACACGCGTTGTTTTCGTGGCCGAGCAACTCGGGTTGCAGCGGTTGCAGATCGTTCCATTGCCGCCCCCATTCATCGAGCAGGATGTGGACAATTTGGTCGAGAAGCGCCACTTCAATTTCACTCAAGTCGCGGTCGCCCGCGGGCATGGCCGGACCACCGAGGAGGCGATCGACCAGCGCCAAACCGAGCCGAGGCGCGATGTCGAGCAGGCAAACACCGCGCAGCGGCTCGAGTTTGAACAGTGTGAGATGCGTGGGAGTTGGGAAAGAATTGATCAGTTTCTGATACGAGATCGTCTGCAGCTCGTTCAACTCGACGGTGAAGTCCAGGCGCAAATAAAGCGTGAGCCGATCGGCCACTGCTCGCACGAATTCCTCCTGCCGCTGACGCAGCTTGCGCATTTCCCGCGCCGGCAAAATCGCCGATCGCCGGAAGTCATGCGGTCGCACCGACGAGGCGGCGTTCGGCAGCGAAGCGTCGGAGAGCGCGTCGGACGAAGCATTGGTTTCTTCGGGCAGAGTAGGAATGGCTTCCATGAGGAGTTACTGAATCGCAAATTCCGTGATGTAAATTTCCTTGATGACGCTGCCGCCGAGGGCGTTGTTGAAGACCGAAATCAATTCGTTTCGGATGAGGTTGCGGGCGCCGGGTTTTTCGAGATCGCTGATGGTTTTGCTGCTCATGACGCTGGCTGCCAGATCGAGCAATTGATCCTTGTTCTCTTCCACTTTGGTTTTGAAATCGGCGGAGCTTCCTACCAGCGTGTAATTCGCGATCAAGTAACGCGTGCCCACGCTGCCGGCCACGTTCACGAGCACTTTGCTGAGTTGAAAAGTATGCTTCGGCTTGTTCGATTCCTTCCCGCCGCCATGCTCACTCTTCTCGCCCGCTGCGGCGTGGCTGTCCGAACCGCCGATGCTCTTCTGCAACTTCGGCAGGAGCACGAAGGTGGTCGTGACATAGGCCAGAGCGGGCATGCCCACAATAACGACGATGAGTGGCAACCATGCCTTGAGCCCGCCCGGACTCGATTTGTCTTCCCCATTGCCGGACGCGGCGGTGGCGGCGTCGGCGGTAGCTTCGATGCGATTTGCCATAGGAGATTAGCGTTTGAGGTTGACCAGTTCCTGAAGCAATTCGTCGCTCGTCGTGATCATGCGAGCGCTCGCCTGAAAGGCGCGCTGGGTTACGATCAGGGTCGAAAACTCGTTCGCCAGGTCAACATTGGAAAGTTCGAGATAACCGGCGTTAAGTTTTCCCAGCCCGGAACTTTCCGGTGCCACGGGCGCCGGCAAGGGGCCGGCTCCTTCCATCCCTGTAAACAAATTTCCTCCCTGTTTCACCAATCCCTGCGGATCGCTGAATTTTTGCAGAAGCACCTGGCCGCGCACAAAAGTGGTTCCATCACTCAATCGCACCGAAATGCGACCATCGGAACCAACGCTGTAGGAGGCCACTTTAGCATTGGCCGCGGCCCCTTCCGGCGCGCCGGTCGCATCGATTCGAATGTCGCCGCGCTGCGACAACCCCGCATCCGCGAAACCCTGAACGCGCAGACCGCCTTCGGTGACGAGGTAGCCGTTTTGATCGAGATGGAAATTGCCCGCGCGGGTGGCGAATTCAGAGTTGGCGAGCGCGTCCTTGACGATGAAAAATCCGTCGCCGGAAATCGCCAGGTCACTGGGAACACTTGTTTGCGAGAGCGTGCCCTGGAGGTATTGATTGCGGATCGAGCCGATGGCAACGCCGGAACCGATCTGCATGGCGGGCGCGCCACTGGTCGTGCCATCCCCCGGGAGCGAAGCACGGAGCGTATCGCTAAAGGATTCGGCAAAATTGACGCGGGCGGATTTGAAGCCGGTGGTATTGACGTTGGCGATGTTGTTTCCAATGACGTCCATCTGATCCTGGAATTGTTGCATGCCGCTGACAGCGGAATTGAGAGATCGAAGCATAGATTTGAATTTCGGGTTTAAGGACTGGCCGGCGCCACGCTCAACAGTTGATTCAGACTGTAGCTTTGGTCGCCGACAACGACTTTTGGCATCCCTGCCTCGATTCGCACGGCATTGACCACGCCGTGGGAAATGGTGTTCTCGTCCACGCGCACCTCGACGGCTCGCCCCAATAATGCCGTCGCTTGCAGGATTTGTTGATCGGTGCGCAAACGGGAAATATCGCTCTGCATCGACTTCGATTGTTCGAGGGTGCTGAATTGCGTCATCTGCGCAATAAACTCCGTGTCCTTCTGCGGACTGAGCGGATCTTGCGAAGTGAGTTGCGCGATGAGCAGCTTCAAAAAATCCTGTTGCGATAGGGTCTTGACCGGCAATCGGTCGGCCGCTTCCGAGGGCAAGCCTCCTCCACTGGTGACGGCATTAAGGAAATCGATTGCCATAAAACTTCAGGCCCAGCTTTCCCAAGGTGCGTTCTGTCGCGGGTTCAACTTCGCGCGCGTGCGGGTCGTTTCTTGCGTTGCTCCCGTGGGCGCCGGGGCTGCCGGTTGAG
>JBFMDG010000401.1:0-6983 GCA_040754135.1 Verrucomicrobiota bacterium | reverse complement strand
CACGCCCTACGACCCGGGCAAGTCGCCGGACGCGCAGAACATTTTTTATCCCGGCTCACAAAACCAATTGCCCGTGCAGTTTTTTGATGTCGATTACTACAACGTGGGCGGTTTTCTTCAGGCCCAAAGCCAGTGGACTTCCAAATTCTCCTCCACTGTGGGTGTGCGCGTGGATTCCAATTCGGATTACGGCGACACGGTCAATCCGCGCGTCGGCCTGGTCTATGAAATGTCGGAGGAGACGACCTTCAAAGCTTTGTATGGGCAGGCCTTTTTGGCGCCATCGCCCACGGTGCGTTACCGCAATTTCGGATCGTTCACCGGCGCGCCCAACGCGAACGGTCTTTACGAGAGTTTCTATTTCCGCGTGCCGAACGCGGATCTCGAACCGGAGCGAGTGCAGACTTTTGAACTGGGAGTTTCCCAAAAATTCTGGAGCGATTTCACGGTGTCGCTCGACGTGTTCTATTCCAGCGTCGACGATTTGATCCTGGCCGCGCCCACCCAACCGGTGCAAGGCGGATTCGTGCCGGGAGGCGTCATCTTTTTCACCGATCAGGAAGCCAATGTGGGCGAGCTCACGGCCTATGGACTGGATTTGACGTTGGATTACGAGCGGCGCTTCGAGCGAAGCCGTCTCAATGCCTGGGCGAACTTCAGCTACGTGGATGGCGAACTCGAATACAAGCTCACCAGCACGCGCATCGACCTGCCTCACACCGCCAGGGAAAAAGTGAAATTGGGCGTCACTTACAACTGGAACGATCGATTGGTGGTCACCCCTTCCGTGCGCTGGATCGGGCCAACTGCCGGGTTCCAGGATAATCCGGCCGCGCCAAACTTCGGGGATTCGACGCCCGATTATTTTATCGTCAATCTTTACGCCGAATGGCGCGTCGTGCGCGATCACTTCACTGTGTTCGCTCGCGTGACGAATCTGTTGGACGAACACATTTATCACGCCGACATCGGCAGCGGCCGGAATTTCTTCGAAGCGCCGCAAGACCAACGCTGGGTCATGGCGGGGCTGCGGCTGGCATTTTGATTCACAGCGATGGGGTCGCATCCGGCTGGGGCCAGCCTTGATCGCCTGGCGCAATTCACACGCGCCCGAGTGGCATGGAGGTTGGGAAGTGTACTCACCCCAGGCCGAAATGACTTTTTAGAATCGGTGTTCGCGCCCGCGATCTGATAGGTAATTCAGGCGTGGGCGAGGGAATAACCTTGATCCGTGCCTTCCGCCACCTTAAAGAGATCGCATCCCGATCGAACCAGACAATCTTCACCGCCGAGCAGACGCATGACCAGTCAGCAGCAACGATTCGTGTGGGCCGGAAACTGGATGGCTGCTTTGGCGCTGCTGGCCTTTGGCGCCCCGCGGGCCTTCTCTGCCGATCCGAGCACGGTTTGCTTTTACAGCTCCGAAACAAGCGTGAACAATTTTCGCTTGTTAAAGGAAGAGTTCGATTCCTACCTCACGCGCCTCGGACCGTACTTGTTCCAACCGTTCAGCCAGGTGGAAACCTTCGAGACCTTCGTTCGCGACAAAAAAAGCTCCTGCTCGATGGTCTCAAGCTGGCATTTCAAAAACCTGCGCGAACGCGTCGCCCTGGAACCAGTCCTCGTCGGCCGGTTGCGCGACCGCACCATGCAGCGGCGCGTCCTGGCGGTGGACAAATCGATCACCAGCGCCTCCCTGTTGAAAGGTGAGAAAATCGCCTCGGCCAGCACCGAAGATTACACCCGCACCCTGCTGCGCGAGTTGTTGCACGAGGCAATAGGCGCCGACGTCGCATCGATCAGCGTGTTGAAAGTGCCGAAGGATATCGATGCGTTGATGGCGGTCTCATTCAAAATGGCGCGGGCGGCGTTGACCACCGAATCGAGCCTGGCCAACCTGTCGCAGATCAATCCCAAACAGTTTTCGCAACTGCACGTGCTCGCGACGAGCCGCGAAACCCTGCTTCCGATTGTGGCGGTGCCGAGCCAGCCGGAATCGCAAGTCGAAGCGCTCGTGCAAATCCTGGAACAGATGAGCGCACAACCGGACGGCCAGCGCCTGGTCAAAATGCTCGGTGTCGATGGCCTGCAGCGATTGAACGCCGCGGAAAAAAATCTTTTGTCGCCATGAGGCCGAAATTTCCAACGCATCCGCGCCACGCCGCTCGCGCCCGGCCCGATTCAAATTGGCTCCTGGCGCGTGCGTCTGCGGCTTCCGCGGCGTCCACGCTCCGTGAAACTCCCGGTGAGATCATGGAACGCCCCTCGGTCTTCGTGTGGCTTGGATGCATCCTGTTGCATCTGTTTATCGCGCCCTGCCACGCCGCCAACACGGTGCTGATTTTGAATTCGGATATGACGGTCGAGCGTTATCAACAAGCGCAGGAAGCATTCAAAGAAACTTTGAATTTGGCCACGCTCGATCTTGATCTCAGCCGCCAGCCTGCCGAACGCCAAATCGAACGCCAAATCCGCCAGGCCCGCCCCGAATTCATCTATTGCATCGGCACGCGCGCTTACAACCTGGTTCATAATCTGGACCGCGACAAAAACATCGTCATCTCCTCCGCGATCAATGTGAAACGGTTGCCCGTGGGCAGCCGCACCTACGGCATCGCCAACGAAATGCCCGCCGCCATTCAGCTCACTTATTTCCGCTTCTTTTTTCCGGAAGTGAAACGCATCGGTGTTCTCTATAGCTCCCAATACAATCAGGAAATTTTCGAGGAAGCAGTCGCCGCCGGACGCGATGTGGACATTCAAGTGGTCGGCGCCAGAATCCGGCGAACGCGCAACCTCGAGCGCTCGTTAAAAGAATTGCTTCCAAAGGTCGATGCCTTGTGGCTGGTTTCAGATCCGCTCGTTCTGGCAACGCAAACCTCCACCGAAGAGATCCTCCGGCAGGCCGACGCCGCCCAAAAGCCAATCTTCACTTTCAATCCCGCTTTTGTGGACGCCGGGGCGACCCTCGCCATTTCCCCGGATACACCGACCATTGGGCGTCAGGCGGCGACGCTTATCAATGAACTGATCGGGTCAAAGAAACTCGAGTCGCGTTTTCAGGAACCCGCCGGATCCGAAATCATTTTGAACCTCCGAAAAGTGAACCAATACGGCCTCAAGCTAAATGACGACGCGCTGTCGTCGGTAAACCGGATTGTGCGCTGACGGCCCGTTGCTCATGCATCCCGCACACCTGATCCGCCGCAGCATTCGCTGGAAGCTTTTGGCCACGATGATTGGTTTGCTGGTGGTGGTGGTCGCGTTGATGACCTATTCGCAAATCTCTTCGCAGCAAGAGATCCTGCGGGACGATCTCGAACGCCGCATTCCACTGCTGAAAAACCATCTGATCGACCGGGCCAAAACGCAGTCGGATACTCTGGCGCGGCTGGCCGAGAACGACATTGCCAGCCTGAATTTTTCGCACCTGACCAGCGAAGTGAATGCGGCCGTGAAATCGTCGGAGGAATTGCGTTATGTCATACTGATGGATGCCGCGCGCACGGCGCACATTCACACGTTGTATCCCGATCTCGAGCAGGAAAAGCTGACCGGGCCGGAAGACCGACATGCCAGCTTGCAAACGAAAATGACGGCGCGGGAGATTCAAATGGCCGGCGAACAGGTGCTGGAATTCGTCATGCCGCTGAAAATCGGAGTGCAACAATGGGGATGCATGCGGCTCGGGTTTTCGTTGGATTCACTGCAACAGGAGATCACGCGTTCCACGCAGGAAATGTCCCGGCGCAATCGGCGCATGGTCGCGCGCTCATTGATCACTGGCCTGGCCTTCGTGGCTTGCGGCGCCGCGGTGGTGCTTTGGATCGCCGTCCGGTTATCCCGCCCGCTGACCTTGCTTACCGAATCGGCGCGGCAATTGGCCAAAGGCAATTTCTCGGCCGCCAGACCGCTCGCCATCACTTCACAGGACGAGGTCGGCGAATTGGCCGCCGCCTTCAGTCAAATGTCTGAAGACTTGAAAATCTCCTATCACAAACTCGAGGAACACAGCAACACCCTCGAACGGCGCGTGGCCGAACGCACGCAAGCTCTCGAACAGCAAACGGCCAACGTTCAACTGCTGCAAACGGTGGCGGTCGCGGCCAACGAAGCTTCCTCGGTCAAAGAAGCCATTCAAACCGCGCTCGACCGTGTTTGCGCTCATACCGGCTGGCCGGCTGGGCATGCGTATGTCGTGACGCCACCCGAAAACGTGCTCACTTCCAGTGGCGTTTGGCACCTCGACCCGCCGGAACGTTTTGCCGCGTTTCGCCGCGTTCGTGAATCGGCCACTTTTCCGTCCGGAGTCGGATTGCCTGGCCGTGTCCTGGCCAGTGGCCGGCCCGCTTGGATCATCGATGTGGCCAAGGACATCGATTTGCCACGGGCCGGCGCGGCTGGCGAAGTCGGTTTGCGCGGAGGTTTTGCTTTTCCAGTGCTGGTGGGCCGGGAAGTGGCGGCTGTCCTCGAATTCTTTTCCAATCAACCCACCGAACCGTCCCAACGCCTGCTCGATTTGATGGCTCACATCGGCACGCAATTGGGGCGGGTGATCGAACGTTCCCGCGCTGAAGAAGCCGTTCGCCAGGCCAAGGAAGCGGCCGAAGAGGCGAATCAGGCCAAATCACAATTCCTCGCCAGCATGTCGCACGAATTGCGCACGCCGCTCAATGCCATCATCGGTTACGGCGAAATGCTCCAGGAAGAAGTGGATGACCTCGGCGTCCGCGAATTGAAACCGGACCTTGAAAAAATCGTCGCCGCCGCGCGCCATCAACTCAGCCTGGTGAATGACATTCTGGACTTGTCGAAAATCGAGGCGGGGAAGATGTCGGTGTTCGTTGAAGAATTCGATCTGGCCAAACTGGTGAACGAAGTCGCGGCCACCATTCAACCGCTCGTCGTCAAGAAAACGAATCGTTTTGTTTTGGATTGCCCGCCGGATATCGGCGCCATGCGCACCGATCAAACCAAGTTGCGCCAAACGCTGTTCAATCTGCTGAGCAACGCCTGCAAATTCACCGAAAACGGCGTAATTACCCTGCGCGTAAGTCGTGGCCCAGGAATCGAAGGTGGCGCAGCCCAAACGCCAACGGATCTCTCGACGCTCGACCCTCGACGTTCGTCTTTCCACTTCACCATCACCGATACCGGCATTGGCATGACCCCGGAACAATTGGCCAAATTGTTCAATGCATTCACCCAAGCCGATGCGAGCACTTCGAAAAAGTATGGCGGAACCGGTCTGGGCCTCGCCTTGTCGCGCAAATTCTGCGAGCTCATGGGCGGAACAATCACCGTGGACAGCGAAGCTGGAAAAGGTTCCACGTTCACTGTGATCCTGCCGGCGACGTGCGTCGAAGCAGCGTCTCGATGAGCCGCAAACACGCTTCGCCAATCCGTGCAGCAATGGCGCGCCTCGGCAAAAAGCGCACAAACCTTTCACCAACTTCGAACTGAGAAGGAAACCTTGAAGCACGGGAATGATCAGGAACTGCGGCGTTGGTGCAGCCGTTGTGCCGCGCTGCGCCCTGATTCCATCGTGTAGCGGGCTCTTAGGTTTGCATTGTTTTCGACCTTTGGTCGAGTAAATCATCGCACCCGGATGCATGCCGCCAAACCATGGTTGCTCCCGTTGGCGCTTTGGATCGCTTGCGCTCACGCCGTCCTCCCTGGCGCGGATCAAAGCGTCGTGCGCGGTTCCGTCCGCAGGCTTGATGGCGCACCGCATGTGGCTGTGCCGGTGCAATTGCTCACTCCATCGAATCAGGTCATCCAAACGGTTTTGAGTGATGCCCGGGGAGAATTCATTTTCACGAATGTTGCCGCATCTGAGTACGGTCTGCGTTGCCATGTGCTCGGCGGGTTCCGATACCTCGGCGTGGATCAACTCGTTCGCGCGAGCGAAGTGGCGGGCGATCTCATGCCACAGGCGCGCCGGATTTCGTTGAAGCCAGGACAAATCGTTGCCGATGCCCATTTCACATTTCCTGCATTCAAACCGGGCACCTGGCGCACCTGGACCACGCAGGATGGATTGCCGGATTCGGAGATTAGAAAAATCCTGCCGATGCCGGACGGCTCGTTATGGATCGGGACACGCAATGGGCTGGCTCGTTTTGATGGAAAGCAGTTCGAGATACTCACGACACGCACCGGACTGGACCACAGTGAAGTTCTCAATCTTCATCTGCGGCCCAACGGGCTGCTCTGGGTTTGCACGACGAATGGAGTATTCCGGTTGAACACGCGCCTTTGGCGTCAGGGGCAATTGCATTTCGATCAATTCACACACGAAGATGGTTTAATCCCGGGGCGCATCGAAGCGGTTGCGCACACACCGGATCGCGTCCTGTGGTTCGGAGGACCTCAGGGCCTCTGCCGCTACGATGGAACGTTTCGCAGATTTACGGAGAAAGACGGCTTTCGTCCCGGACACGTTGCGCAATTGGCCGTCTCGTCTGATGGCAAACTCTGGCTGGCGCGCCTCGAGCAGGGATTGGAGGTGTTCACTGGAGACAAGTTCCTGCCGATCCCCACTGCCAACGGGATTCGGTTGAACGTGAATGCGCTGGTCGTCGCGCGCGGCGGGTCGGTCTGGTTTTCGTCGATCGGCAGCGGCGTATGGAAACTCGATCCCGGGAAACTTTTCCTCGGGCAAGAGGCATTCACGCAGATTTCATTGAACGAGGGTCTCGCCGCCCGGGAAAAATATTGGTCGCTGCACCAGGCCGCCGACGGCGCGCTGTGGATGGGTGGGGCAGGCGCACTGACTCGGTTCGATAGCCAGACGATTGTCAATTTTCTTCCCGCCGATGGCTTGGTGGGGGAACAGTTCATCACCATCACCGAAACGCCCGGGGGCATTCTCTGGTTTGGAAGTCGCCAAGGGCTTTCCCGATATGACCCGGCGACCTTTCTCCATTACGGCTCGGCGCACGGACTGAAAACTCCGGAGGTGCGATGCCGGCTCAAGGATC
>JBFMDG010000400.1:0-6989 GCA_040754135.1 Verrucomicrobiota bacterium | reverse complement strand
GTCTGAACTGTTAATACCCCGCCTTTGGTCATGGCCTGCATGGCATTCTTGATCAGGTTCACCAGCACCTGTTTGATCTGCGCAGGATCCAAATTCGCGTTGGGCAAATGCCGGGCGAGTTTTTCCTCGAGAATTTGTCCGCGATTCTCCAATTCCGGCCGAAGTAATTCGAGCGACTCGCGCACCACCTCGTTTAACGAGGTCGATCTCATCTGCGGCGGACTGGGACGAATGGCTTGCAAGAATTGCGTGATGATGTAGTCGAGCCGGACGATCTCGCCTTTGGCTACGTCGAGATAACTTTCCAGCTTGCCGGCAATATCGTTGATCTCGCCTTGGTCCGGGTGCAGCACCTGGCGCTTGGTGGAATGACGCCCATTCCATGCGCCTCCCACCTGCCGGAGTTTCTTGAGCTGACGCTCCATGAGCTGCAGGTGAATGTGCAAGGCATTGAGCGGATTCCCGATTTCATGGGCAACGCTCGCAGCCAAAAGCGTTAAGGCTTGAATCCGCTCGCTTTCGATCGCTTCAAAAGTTTTTTGCCGCGCCTCGGTGGCATCATGGAGGATGAGCGCCAATCCCGAACTGCCTTGGGTTTCGGAGTCGAGCGGCGCCGCAAACAGCCGCAAGAATCTTGGACGCGGATAAGAAATCTCGAACTCGTGGCGGACGACGCGTTGTCCACCTGCATGATCGAAAGCTGCGATCTTTCGCCAATCCAACTCCGGAAGGTAGCGGGCCAGCGGTTGTCCCTCGGCGGTGTCTGGCGGAATGCCCAGCAACAACGTAACCGCCTGATTGAAATAAAGAATTCGCCCTTCTTCATCGACCACCAAAACCCCATCTTCAATGGTGTTGAAGAGCGTTTCGAGAAAGGATCGTTCCCGCGCCAGACGTTGAACCACGGTTTGCAATCCTTGGGCATCGAGCCGGCCAATGCGGCCCAAAACTTTGTCCAGGAAATTGGATTTGCTCCCCGCCATAGTTCTTACCGAATCAAAACCATCGCTTTCGCTTGAAGTAAATGTAGGTCGCGGTCGTGGACACTGTCGTCAGTATGATGGCGTAAAGATAACCATGTTCCCATTTAAACTCCGGCATCTGCTCGGTAAAATTCATGCCATACCATGTGCCCACGAGCGTCAGCGGCGTGGTGATCAAGGTGATCATGGTCAGGAGTTTGACCACTTCACCGGTTTGATTGGATGACATGTTCAAATAGACCTGCAGGATGCCGGTGAGCGTGTCCGTGTAATTCTGGGCCAGCTCGGAGATGTGAAACAGGCCGTCGTAAACGTTCCGATAATACGGCACAAGGTGCGCCCGGATGAGCTTGAATTCTCCTCGGGCAAAGCGCGCCAGCACCTCTCTCTGCGGCCCAATGATCTGCCGCAAATGCAGCACTTCCTTCTTGATCTGGAGAATCCGGTTCATGGTTTTTTTGCTCGGCCGCTGCACGACTTCATTCTCCAGTTCAGCAATTTCGAGCGAAAGTTCTTCGAGCGCCGGTTTGTAATTGTCCACGATCGAATCCAATAAAGTATGCGCCACCCGATCCGGCGCCCGCGCAATATGCACCGTGCTTTTCAAACAGCGCTCCTCCGTCGAGGAGACACTCTTCAACGGCACCACATGATAGGTCACCAGAAAATTCTTCCCCAAAAAGAAGTTCAACTCGCTCGTGGCAAATACCCCATCCTTCCGGCTGTAATCCACCGCGTGAATCACAATGAAAAGATAAGGCGAAAACCGGTCATCCTCTTTCGGAACATATTCTTCAATCTTCGGCGACGGACTCACCATCACACAATCTTCAATCGACAAAGGATGAAAATGAAACACGTCCTCCAATACAAACTTCGTCTCCTCAGCCGTCGGATTTTCCAGGTCCACCCACAAGAATAAATTCGTGTCCGCCAGCAAGGTCGGCATCAAAAAAACTTCGATGTTCTTGCTGTGCAACCGCCCCTGCGTTGTGAATGCAAATGACCGAATCATGCGTCTGAGTCGCTCTTTACCGCGTCAAGTTGGCCCGCATCTTAGGCGGTGCCTTCATCAAGGCAAGCCTTTCACGCAATTCAAAATCGGAAAAAGCCCTCGCCAAATCACACGCTGCTTTTGCTCGATTCGGCTTCGCCATACACCCAACATTGGTCGCCTGTGTTTTAGTGATGCGTCCATGGTTTCTGACTTCGTTCTAGCCGGCAAAAACCTGCTTTGAGGCCCCTTGAACGCGCAGCGGTTGGCCCAGTCAGTGACGGAATCGGCACTCCGCCACCATCTGCTTACGGGGCTGCAATCCGGAGCACCCGATAAAACTTTTGCTGCGCCGGAGGCGCTGGATCTGTGAAGGTGACGACCGTGTTTTGCGCCGGCATTTGCGGCCCGATATCGGTCCAGCCCTGGAAGTTGCCCGAGGTTTGCACTTGATAGGTAGCCCCGATTTGCGCTTCCCAACTGATCTCCGTTCCAGTGGGAGTGAATCGCGCCTGCCGCAGAATTGGCGCATCGTTCATATTCACGATGCTGCCCAAAGTTCGCGTGACAAATTCACGCTCCGCTTCCGTGATCACCAAAAAGTGTCCTGGCATACCGGAAGCCACCGAGAGCACCGCATCATTGCGGTCGGGCGGCAGCACGCGAAATCCGCCAGCCCCATCGAGAATGGCGCCATCAGAGCGAACTCGGTTGGCATACACAGCTGAGCCTCCGGCTTCGCGTTGATCCTGCCAGAACACCACGAAATTGCCTCCATCCGCTGCCACAGCCGGCTCGCGTTGATCGAGCTGAAAGGAACAGAGGGCCAGGCCGTTTGCGTCCTTGACGCTGCCGTCGGACCCAACGCGAGTTCCGTAAATATCCGATCGCATCGTTTCGCGATCCCGATCATCACGCCACACAACGAGGTAATCGATCCCGTTCGAAGCGACTTCGGGAGCGCGCTGAACTCCCGGGGTGGGCGAGATGGCGATGCCGTTCGGATCCAAAACAGATCCTGATGCTGTGACGCGCGCTCCAAAGATGTCTGAAATGCTCTGGTTCACATTGCGCCAGTCACGCCAGACCACGAAAAAATCAGTGCCGTTGGAAGCGGCTGCCGGCGCTTCCTCGTGCCCAGGGTTTTGACTGACGACGAACCCCAGCGGATCCAGCACCTGGCCCGAACCAGCAACTCGAGCTGCGTAAATATCCGAGACGTGCGTTTCCGGATTGTCCGCAGGCGCATTGCGATCATCACGCCAAACCACCAGATAACCCTCTCGATTCGCCGTTAATGCCACCGCACGCTGACCGTTTGTGACCGTACAAATGGAAATGCCCGCAGGATCAAGCACTCGCCCATCCCGTCCGACTCGGGCCGCAAAAACATCCACGCCCGACGCCATAAAGTTTCGGTCATCCGCCCAAGCGACGAGGAAATCGCCTCCATGCGAAGCCACGGCAGGCGAGAATTGCGAACCATTCGCCACGCCAATGGGGATGCCCGCGGGGTCGAGCAACTCGCCTTTCGGGCTGATGCGCACGCCGAAAATGTCTTCCGCCCGAAAACTCAAACGATTGTCCTGCCAGGCGACCAGAAAATTCTCGCCATTCCAAGCCGTGACCGGAGCTCTTTGGCGATTCCACGAATAACTCAACACCTTTGGCGCGCCGAAGACACCGGTCGGGCTCAGCGTTGCCGCGTAAATCGTGTTGTACTCCTCCGACTGATTCCACAGGACGAGGAACTGATCCTCGGCCCGCGCCAGTTTCGGGAATGAGGGAGGACGGTCGGTGGCCAGGCGAAACGTGGAATTCACAAGCAACGACCCAGACTTGGGTATGATCGTCGCGCCGATGCCGGCCTGGTTGTCAGACCCAATTTCGTCCCAAACCGAAACAAAAGCTTCTGCCCCTGCAACCAAGTCCGCGTAAAGCCTCTTCTGATTCGCGGTCACTCCAACCACCAACCCCGCGTCGTGAACCAAACCGCTTTGGGAAACGCGAGCGCCCATCAACGACAAGCCATTCGCCCAAACAACGAGGTAATTGCCATCGAGAAACGCCGCGGCTAACTGAAGGAGTTCACCACCGGGTCCGAGAAATAATCCGTCGCCATCGAGCAATTCGCCACTCCCCGTGATCCGCCGCGCATACACTTCCGCCGACGGCGACGCTGCGGACACATTCCGATCATCGAGCCACGCCACAAGGAAGCCGGCGCCGTCCGTCGCCAGAGCCGGCAACCGTTGCGCCTTTGAAAAACCAGCCACTCGAATTCCATTGGCATCCAGCACACCGCCCAATCGCCGCACGCGCGTCGCATACACGTCCCATTCTCTGCTGAAATTTGGGTCAACCGAGTGCCTGGCATCCGCCCATGCCACCAGAAATTGTTCGTCGTTGGCCACGACTCGAACTTCGGTTTGATCGTAAGGCGCATCGCAAATCAACAAGGGTTCGATCGTCGGAACTGCCGAAGCCGTGTCGCGAACAAAAGCCCCGCGAATATCCTGAGAGAAAGTTCCAATGGTTGACCAGACCACCAGGAATTCCCCATTGGAAGCAGCCACTCGCGGCAGGATCCCATATTGATCCGGCGGATTAATCTGGAACCCATAAACGTCTCGCAGCTCTCCTTCCTTCGTATAACGCGCCCCGCGCACCTGCCAATCGTCGCGTCGATCCTGCCATATGATCAAATATTCCTGGCCGTTCCAGGCCACCACAGGAAAGGCCTGATGAATCGAAGCTCGTGCAACCACCGGATTGTCCATGCCAAACTCCGGTGAAATCACCGGATCAATGGCCAAAGGATAAGTCGCCTGTGCCAAAATGTGCGCGGGAACATGAACCTCGAACAGCCCCTCCTCAAACTCGGTTTCGAGCGGCCACGATTTTCCCGCGGCGTCCATCGCTGTCGCCCGGCCGATGCAGACGCGCGCCTGGCCAAGTCCGTCCGCGAAATGGTGGCCCGCGGAGGTTTCCCCGCAATGCACACCGCCAATGATTTTTGTCTCCAGCACAAGTTCTCCCGCCGCCGGTGCGTGAGGCAAAATCCAAGTGACAGCGACTCCTTCCGCCCTGGCTTCGAAATGTTGCACCAGGTTAAAGCGGCCATCCAAACGCGATTGCACCGTGTTGCCCATGGCAAAGCTCTCCGGTGCATTCGAGGGATGAAATCTTTGCAATCCTTGCCTCCATCCCTGAATCGCAAACTCGATCTGAAATCCCTGATCCTGGGCCATCGGCGATGAAACGGGATTTTCAAATGGCCGGAAGATCAGCCGATCGGACTGCGCCGACGCCGAAAAGGTGGGAGTCATGAGCGTGGGCACTCCAGCCGGATCCGCCTGAAATGCATGCGACACTCGCTCGATCACTTCGGACAAGTTCACCGGCCTGGCTGATATGGAAGTTGTGGCTGTGGCCGAGGTCGCACTGGGTGGGTTTGCTTTTTTCCAGAACTCTTTCCCAAACGGAATCGCCCAGGATGGAGCCGCTGAGGGCTGCGCCAGAATCGGCATCGGAGAACGTGGCGCAGCCCGATCGATTGCGGACGCGTGCCCGACATCGGCAGACGAGAGATGGCTCGAAAAAGGGAGCGCCTCGGTTTTGTCAGAGGTGCGTTCAACATTCAGGAGCCAAGCGGTGGCAACCATCGCGACCAATCCAAACACCAGGAGCAAAGCGGGAGGAGTTAATCGTTTCATAAGGCAAAAACTTCGGCATACTGACCGCAGCAACGGGAGAAAAGCACGCCTTTTTGCAGACGCAATTCCCAATGGAAAACTGGATCGAGGCAAGTTTGGTCACGGTTCACTAAAACTCGACAAGCAATGGATGGGGACGGTCCGCTGGACGCGAGAAGTACGTCAGATCATGCCGGATTTATTTCACTGCGCGTTGCTGCCAACGTTGCCATTCCAACCCGGGTCGATCGACCCGAAACTGCACCAGGCGCCGGTGTTTGACTTCCGTGACGTAAGCGGTGCGACCGTCCGGGCCGCCAAAACAAATGTTGCTCGGCGAAGGCCCGAGCACATCAATTTCCCGCAGCACCTCCCCTTCTGGCGTGACTTTGGCCACCACTCCTTTTCCGTAGCGCGTGATGTAGAGATTGCCATCGACGTCGCAACGCATCCCATCGAAGCCGTGATCTTCAAACCGTTTCAGGAGCCGTTTGTTTTCCAAGCCACCGGCGGTGATGCTAAACGCCCAGACATTCCGTTGAACGCTCTCATTCACATAAAGCGTCTTCCCGTCCGGACTGACCTCGATCCCGTTGGTCGTCCCCATATTTTCCGCCAGCCGTTGCACTTTGCCGTCGCGATCGATCCGCCAAAGTTGTCCGGTGCTTTCCTTCCAGTTCGGGTCGCTGGCAAACAGCGTCCCATCGGCGGTGATCGCCAGATCGTTGGGTTGATTCATTTTCTCCTCGTGCGCGAAAACGCTGATGGCCCGCGTGGCCGGATCGATGCGCAACACGTTATGCCCGGTGTAATCGGCCACATACATTCTGCCGGAACGATCAAAGCGAATGCCATTGCCGACGCTGATTCCTGGCAATTCCACGAAAACGCTGGCTTTGCCGTCAGGCGTGACTCGGCCAATGGTTTGTTGCCGCGCGAAGTTGACCACAAAAATGTTTCCTTGCGCATCGCACGCCGGGCCTTCGATGCGTGTCGTAAATGCTCCTTCCTCCGTGAGCGGCGTGGCCACAAAAAGTTCTTCGGCTGCCGATAATTTCACGCCAAGACTCAACGAGATCACGAGCCCAATCCAACAAACGATTTCGTCGAGAGAGAATCGCCCCATAAAATTCTGCGTCGCGCCTTTCATTTTCGGCAGCATGATCGAATCACCGCGAAATTCAACGCCGGGATAAAGAACCAATCCGCGGCCTGCAATGCGTGCCTCTTTTTGAATGCGACTCGCACCATCGACTCGCACCATCGACTCACACCATCGACTCGCGCTGGCGGCTTCGCGCGCTGAAGCCTGTTGCC
>JBFMDG010000399.1:0-6993 GCA_040754135.1 Verrucomicrobiota bacterium | reverse complement strand
ACAGCACCGAGAGAGATCGGCTCCATGATCTCCACCTGAAGTTTTTGATCTAACGCCCTGAAGTGGAAAATCCCGTCGTATTTTCCGAATTGCCTGGCCACGAGTGCGATGTGGTATTCCGTTCCGCGACGCGCTCTGAAAGATTGCTTGCCGACCAATTGAAGATTCGTGAGGGCATTTCCTTGATAAATGGCAGCAATACCCTGGAACTCAGTTGTTGAGATTGTCACGAGCGCATCCTTCGGAGCGACCCATCGCCACCATGCGGTGCGGTTAATCGAGTCGTTCGGCACATGATTTGGCTCCCCGGGTTCGCGGGTCGCGAACCTTAGGTTGACCGGAGAATCGATTATCAAGCTTTCGATCAACGTGCTGCGGTCGAATTGGTCGTTCGGAGGGCGATCATGCAGCGACATGCTCAAGGCAAAAGGAAACAGAGTGGTCTCGGAGATTTGAATATGATATTGCTGTCCGGATTCCACAGGGTACCCATGAACCGGAACCACCGCAATTTGTCGCAGGGTGGATATGGTTTCACCTTGGTACAGCGATATCCAGGGAGGCATCCCGAACTCATTGGAATAGATAAGGAATCCATAGCCCGGGGATTTCCACGTCCACCACACGGTGTTCCGTGCGATTTCGCCAGGTTCAGCGGTGGCACGTAAGCAATCGCCGATCAGGGTGAACTCGGGTCCGCTCACCGAGATCCGGTCGGCAAAGAAGTCGTTTTCCGGTCGTGGGCGAAATCTCAATTGAAAGGAAATAGGTCCACGATTTGTGGAACGGCAGCCAGCCGCGATCTGATAAGAGAACCCCGCGTTCACCGGAACGGCCTCGGTAAAACGGAATGTAGCCACCTCCAGCCGGGTCAGCGACCGGAGGTTCGTCCCCGAATAGATGGCCAGGAACGTGGTCGGGACCGAGCTACGCAGTATTTCCAAATCCACAAAACCTCTTTCCGGGGCGGTCCATGTCCACCAAATCGACGCCTGGCCAGGAGTTGAATCCACGGAATGCTGCGGCTCCCCCAGTTCGAGCGTGGCATCCACGTTGTAACCCCTCTCTACGATATTGGTTCCGACGATCAGTTCCCGATTAAGGAACAAGTCGTTGTCGGGTTGGGCGAGGCAGCGCACTTCACTGCGCAACAAGAAAAAACAGGCGGTAAGATAAAATGTCAGTGCATACCCTGTGGCCGCGCTCATTACAGGGAGATCATGGCGACTTCCGGAAAAACTTCAATAGCGTCGTGAGTTCTGAGTTCTGACATTACAAGCCGGTTTTGTTCGGTTCAAACCGCCGATAATCGGTCGATAGAGCAAGGGCGTACGCCTTGGATGAGGCCTTGGGCCTGCTGGACAGTTCCTCGGCCGATCATGACCAGCAGCTGCTGACCCAAAACCAAAGCCATCCAATGTCTCGGCTACTAAGACCAGGAGGTTGGCTAACTGACTTAGACTTGGATGCGAGACACCGCTGGAAACTGCAGAGGGGAATCGGCGGAACGCCGGTGGTGATTGAACTGAACTGATCTGTTGCCGCTTGAGCTCGTTTCAAATCTCAAATTTCAAATCTGAGTCAGTGCCGGGAATTGCTCGATCAATTGCCGCCAATTGATGATTTCTTTTCCGACCGGCTGCACATTCACGAGCACAGGTTCGTCGCCGGAAAGCCCAAGGCTCAGCCGGCGCAGAGTGGTTTGCCACCAGTAACGTGTCGCCGACCCATAACGCTGCCGGCCATCGGAAAACCAAACCAGCGCTTCGGATTCCTGACCGTCGCGCGTGATGCGGATCAAGCGCGCGTGGCCGCCGCGAATGCCAAAAGGATTTTCACTGAGGATTTGCCAGCCATCTCCACGCAAACAGTAAAACGGATCATGCACCGCATGCCGATTGCGCGTGCCATCGATGACCGTGAGCAGGACGGGCTGCCCGCCCATCCGATAGGCCCGGCGAATCACCGTGGCGTCTCGCAAGATTTGCTTTTCATCGGATTTCAACGGCACCTCGACACTGGTGATGCCCACGCCGGCTTGCGGCAGCAGACGGAGTCGATGGGAAGCGTCGGCGAGAGGGAAGAATTGCCAAACCAGGCCCAGCAGAATCGCCATTGCGAGCAAAACCCAAAGTGCGGTGCGCGCGGGTCTGGAGCGAACGGAACCTGACCCTGATTCGTTTGGCGCCACGGGTGGCTCCGGAAAACGCGTCTCTTTTGCTGTCGAATGCTTCATAACTGGTTCTTCGCTTTCGCTCGCGTCAATGCCGATGGAATCCGAGGCTCAAGTTTTTGGGGGTGACGCCGATTTGCTGCAATGCATTTGCAGCGCTCGGATGAATCGATTGGCGGAGGCGCGAGTGAGGGGGTCTCGATTGGGGCCGTTTGATCTTTCGGCATTGCTCGGGAATCGACTTTGTTGGATGCCAGGTTCTGTTGATGTGGGACGGCCTTTCAGTTCGAGTCCCAGCCAGGGGTGATCGATGGCAAACGCTCCCAGGCCGATGACGACAACGATGAAGCGAGCCACGAACATGCCTTCGGGGAAAATGGCGCTGGTCATCCAACCGAAGAACGGCATCCAGGCCGCCGCCGAAATCCACCAAAGGCAATGAGCCCAGGAAAACCTGCCCCAGGCCGCCAGGGCGCTGGCCAGCCCCCAATATTTCAGAAAATTCAACGAGCCGAGTTCGCCCACAAACGAGAGGACGAGTGCCGCGGTGGCCATGAGGAGGTTGAAGCGCGTTCGAGTGACGGCAAATGCGCCCGCAGCCGCTGGGATGAGCCAGATGAGAAAAATGACCCAGCCAAAGGCATCGAAAGGTGAATGCCGCCACGCCGAGAGGAGATCGCGTGCCTGCCAGGCGCAATAGACAAGAATCGCGCTCGACAGCCAGATTTCCGGTGGGGCGACGAAGCGGGATTTGGATTCGCATGGCGGAGCGATCGGGGAGGCGGTGCCGGTGGAATTTACAGGGCGCGTGCGGGGCATAACGGTGCGGGGTTGAGATTGAGGCGAGAGCGTTGCCAGGAGAACAGCAGCCAGCAGAGGCCAAACATCACCATGAGCACCAGCCAACCGCTCCATTCATGCAGCCAGCCACTGGCGAAAGCAGGCGAGATGGAGACGGAAGCAAATGCCAGCGCAATGATTCGCAATGTATTTGCCAGCCAGGCCACGCCCATGAGCAATGGAATGTTCCACCAAAAAATATTTCGATTGCCGAGAATCATGAGGGCCATCGCTGTGCCGGCCATGAGCATCGATTGCAATCCGTTCATCCCGGAACAGGCGGCCTCGACCGCGATGGGATTGCCTTCGATCAACAGTTCGGTTCCGTGGCGCGTCACATTCCAATCGAATCCGGTGAAAAACTGCCCGGCCGCCCAGGCGCCACTCAGCCGAAACCACCAGCTCAACTGCGCGCCGTCGAGAGTGACCCAGGGAAAAGCGAGCAACGGCAGCAGCAACAACTTTCGCAGGTGCGCATGGCGTTCTCGCGGCACGCGCACGGAGAGCCAGGCCCACAGCAGCAGAACCCAGCTGAATGCGAGGAGCACAGTGAGATTCATGGCAATGCCCGCGAGAAATCCGATGACACTTGCAACCATCAGATCGGCGCGCATCGGCTGGCGATGGCTTTGGGATTGCAAAACCCAAGGGCGCCCCAGCCAATGGAACAAAAAAAATCCGGCAAGCATCGGCACCGTATCCGATGCGGCATGCATCCAGTTCAGATCACGCGCCCAAATGAAAATCGCCAGCAAAATCAACCCGCCCAACCCGCAGGACTCGCGCGTCATTGGCCCGCCTCCGCTTTGGCAATGGCCGCCAGATTTGCTTCGAGTTGCGGCTGGCCTGGCAAAACCGTCAAAAGCTGCTCCGTCCATTGCCGCGCCTGTTGGAAATCCTTTTCTGCAAAAGCACGCCGCGCCAGATGGGACTTGGCTTCGATCGATTCGGCGGCGATCGCTTTGTAAATCGCGTCCGCCTCCTCGAAGCGTTTTTCGATCAACGCGACCCGCGCCAGTATTTCTCGGCCGGCCACACTCGACGGCCCTCGCGGATTATGCTGGATGGACAAAGCGGCCAGAGCCGGCTGGTTGAGGCGCAAGTAGGCCAGGCTCAGAAACCAGGCGGCACGCAATCCGACATCGCTCGGCTCTCGAGCCAGCGGATCGAGCAAGGCAATCGCTGTTTCAGTTTCTCCCTTGGCGAGGCTCAACTCGGCTTCGAGAACCTGCAGGGGTTTGGATTTGTCCTGAGCCCGCACGAAATCGAGGGCGGCGGACACACCGCGGTTTACTCGAATCGCATTGGCCAGATCGAAGGCATACCATGATGGAAAATGCTCCGGCACTTTGTCGGCGCCGCGCAAACGCAGTGCGGCTTCCCGCCAGCCAGCCGCGAGAAATACCGCCACAAACACTTCGTCGCTCGACAAAAACTTTTGCAGAGATTCCGGTATCGGCTCATTGGGGCGATGCGTCCAAGCGTCGAGTTGTTCAAAAAGGGGATGGCGCGCCGGATTTCGCGTGGGGTTCAGAGGGATGTTCAAGCCGAACGGGAATTCCAGTTTGCCGGAAGCGCGACAGGTGAGAATGCGCAGCAACGCGCTCTCGATTTCCGGTTGCCAGGAGTCATTGCGAAATTTGTTGAAGCGAAGGAGTTCGAGCGCCTGATCTGTCGCTCCGGCCTTCAGCGCGTCGAGCAGGCGCAACCAAAAGATTTCCTGGCGCTGCGCCTGAAAACGCCGCGCTTCGGGAATTTTTTGGAACGCCTCTTCCTGCCAGAGGGCATTGGGAGGCAATTGCCGCAAATAGTTTAGCAAAGGCTGGAGATGGCCATCGGGGGCGGGATGTTGTTCCCAATCGAAAGCGAGCGGCTGGACCATCCGGTTCCAAAAAAAGCTTTTCAGCCAGACCACACCGTGCGCGACGCGATTCGTCAGGCCGGCGCCCCACACGCGCAAAGCCGCTTCGTACTTTCCATAACGCCGAAAGAACTCGGCGAGTTGATCGCGCAGCAGATCGTTTTCGGGAGCATCGAGGTGCACCGTGGCGTATTCGATTTCCGCCAGCCGTTTTTCCCCGAGTTGTTCGAGCACGCGCCCGAGGAAGGATCGAATCTTAGCATTGTGCGGATCGGCGGCGCGGGCTTGTTCGAGAAATTGGCGAGCCGCCGCGACGTTGGTGCTGAGGCAAAGAAAAGCCAGACGTCCGAGGCGTTCAGCTTCGGCTGGGCCGGGCCAGGGGCGATCGTTCAAAAACTGCCAGGCAAGCTCAGGATTCCCGGCCACGACGAACGCATCAGCATCCAAGGCCAGCCAGGCATCAAGCCGCGTAGCCCGATCGCGCCAGTGCTCGCGGAGCTGATGAAAACTCGAAATTTTCTTTTGATCCAGCAAAGCGCGCGCAACGTGTAAACTGGCCGCTTCATGCTGTCGAAACGCTTCGGGGAAACGATCATAAAGGGCCGCCAATTGCGGCATGGGCGGCGGTTCCATTTGTTCCAGTGCGGTGAGTTCGAGCTCGATCCAGGCGCGGGTGATATCGATCGATTCCCGTGCCGGAATGCGGCGCGAATGAATGAATGCGAGCGCTTCAGGATACCGGGCGTTGAAAACCAGTCGCTGCGCCGTTTGAAATTGGCGCTGCGCCTCGCGTTGCAACGAGTGTGACCGCCAGTGCCAGGCACCGGCGGCAACACCCGCTGCGACCGCAAGCGCAATCGCAATTGCGCCCCACCTTTTCATGGCGTCGTTCAGGACTGCGAATCGGTGGTTTGCGATTGGCGACGGCGCTTCAGAAACACCGCCAGCGTGAGGAAGGATCCCAGCAACAGGTAGGTGGACGGTTCCGGAATTGGCCCGGCTCCGCCGCCACCGCCGCTGCTGGCCACGACGGCCCATTCTTCAAACCCGGCTTCCGCTCCTCCTTCCGCGGTCACGTTTTCGCCGAATTTCGAATAAAGATAAACGAAATCATCGGCACTCGCTCCCGCGAAAGCGCTCTTCGGAATGAAAGCAAACATGTCGCCCGAGCCACTCCCCGAATTCCTGCTGGCATCGAGCAATACCCAGCTGTCCGCTCCCATGTCCAGGTCGTATCGAAGCGTTCCGAGCGACCCGACATCCGACGTGGTTTTGCTGCCGGTGGGCGACGTGTAGAATTGCAACGCGTCCATCGAGAGCAACGATTTGTTTCCTCCCGGCTCATTGATGTCCAAAAGGAACTGGTAATAATCAACGCCGTCGACGGTTACACCGGCGCCGAGCTGACTGACTTGGATGTCGTGCGTGTAATTGAGCGGCTCTTTCTGATCGAAAGCGAAAGGCCTTCCCGAAGTGTTGTACCCCTGTTCCACGCCGTTGTTTTGAATCCGGACAAACGGATCGATAAATCCGGTGCCGGTGGGCTGTTCAGCCGTCCATTGAAAGAGCGCTCCGTTGACGCTCCCGCTATCGCCGCTGGCCAGGTCAACCTGGACAGCGTGCGTGATTGGCAATGCCAGGCAGAAGCTGCCTGCCGCCGCGAGCCAAAGGGACTTGGCTCGGTGAGTTTGCAATTTTTTCATACGCTGCGTTTTTTCCGCAAACCGGGTTCGCTTTGCTGTCATCAAAAAATGCTCCTGCCCCAGCCCATCGCAATCAGGGGTCAACCCGTTTTTAACGCGCCGTGACCGCTCAAGTGCCCGTCAGGGAAAATTGCACGGCGCGTGAGGGAACTGCGCCGCGGCACTTCCCACGGGCGTTGGATTGAGGTCCGCAGCGGATCAGACATGCGTGGCGAAAGCCACGCCCCTTTTGGACTGCGGTGGCAAGCGTTAGCGCGACACCGCTTTGGCCCATCCCACACGCGCCGGATAACCCTCCGCACGCCGGCGCGGCCAAAGCGCCGTCGCCACTGCGTTCTGCCGGCGCACTCCATAAAGCCGCAGCGGATCTGACGCCCGTGGCGAAGCCCACGCCTATTTTGGACTGCGGTGGCAAG
>JBFMDG010000398.1:0-6993 GCA_040754135.1 Verrucomicrobiota bacterium | reverse complement strand
GCGTCGCTACAAAGTGGAATTTGATTTGATCGAACCGAAAATCCCTTACCGCGAAACCATCAAGATTTCCGCGGAATCGAAATATCGGCACAAAAAGCAGACCGGCGGGGCGGGGCAGTTTGCCGAAGTCTGGATGCGCATCCATCCCAAACCGAGGAACACCGGTGTCGAGTTCACGCAATCGCTCACCGGTCAAAATGTCGATCGCGTTTTCGTCCCTTCTGTCGAGAAAGGCGTGAACGCCGCTTGCAGGGAAGGGGTTCTGGCCGGTTACCGCATCGTAGATTTGAAGATCGACTTTTATGACGGCAAGATGCACCCGGTCGATTCCAAGGACATCGCCTTTCAGATCGCGGGCAAGGAAGCCTTCCGCGAAGCCTTTACCAATGCGAAGCCTTGCTTGCTCGAGCCGATTTACACCATCGAGGTGAGGATTCCCGAAGATTGCATGGGCAATGTCATCGGCGACCTCTCAAGCCGGCGCGGAAAAATCCTCGGCATGGATTCCGGCGACGGTTTTCAAATCGTCAAAGCGCAGGTGCCGCAAAAGGAGCTGTATCATTATTCGACCACCTTGCGGTCGTTAACAGGCGGGCGCGGGATTCACACCGAGGAATTCAGTCATTACGAAGAAATGCCGCGCGAATTCGAACAGCGCGTCATTGAAGAAAGCAAGAAAGCACGCGAACACAAGGAAGAGGCGTAACTCTTTTTGTGCTCCCATCGGTGAGTTGATAAGGGCTTTTTCTCACGCACAATCTCGCCGCGCGTGCCTGAATCCAGTTCAGGTTCTTTCTTCCAACCCCGGATCAGGAAATCCGCTTGATCGGGCGCGTTCCCCAATGGCGCGCGTGTGAAGCAATCCCCTGTCTGGCCTGCATTCCGCGAAGGCGATTCATGGCGCTTCCGGCTATTGTCAAAATTTCAGGTCAATGCCAGACTCGCCGATGGCATGAAAGGCCGTGATAACGCTTTTGCCCTGAATCGCCGGTCGTTCCTCGGAT
Source organism: Verrucomicrobiota bacterium (assembly GCA_040754135.1). GTDB lineage: Bacteria > Verrucomicrobiota > Verrucomicrobiia > Limisphaerales > SIBE01 > JBFMDG01. Next base: position 5,989 of record JBFMDG010000398.1, on the reverse strand, counting down.
TGGCGGGTGGCGGCATTGGCTGGCTCGCGTTATCGCATCTTTTTTCCCTCGAAAGCGCCGCCACTCCCGCTAAACACAAATCGGTCAATCCACTGGCGCCGCGCGCGCCTCATTTTCCGGCGCGCGCCAAATCGGTCATCTGTTTGTTTCAGCATGGCGGCCCCAGCCAGATGGATTTGTTCGACCCGAAACCGGAGTTGAACAAACGCGATGGCCAGGATTATCCCGGTGGCGATCTGGAAATTCATTTCGACAAACAGGCGGGCAAGCTTTTGCAATCGCCATTCAAATTCGCCAAACACGGGCAAAGCGGCGTCGAACTTTCCGAACTGCTTCCTCACACGGCTGGCATCGCCGACGACATCACGCTCGTGCGGTCGATGGTGACCGATTCGGTCGATCACGAATCGGCCTTGCGCATCATTCATGGAGGGAAATTTCAAGCCGGACGGCCCACGTGGGGATCGTGGGTAATTTATGCGCTCGGCACGGAACGCCAGGATTTGCCGGCGTATGTGGTTCTCTCCGATCCCGGCGGGCTGCCGATTGATGGGATTCGAAATTGGTCCTCGGGCTGGCTGCCGGCGATTTATCAAGGCACGCAAATTCGTTCCAGCGGTTCGCCCATTTTTAATTTGACGACGCCGGGCGACGTGCCGGAAGGCGCTCGGGCCAATCAACTCGATTTCCTCGCCAGCCTGAATCGAATCCACTTGCGCGATCATCCGGAGAACACCGAACTGCAGGCGCGCATCAACAATTACGAATTGGCGGCGCGCATGCAGCATTCGGTCAGCGAAGTCCTCGATCTCTCCCGCGAATCCGAAGCGACTCAGCGCCTTTATGGTCTCGATCATAAGCACGGCCCAACGGCCAATTATGCCCGGCGCTGTCTCATGGCCCGCCGTTTGGTCGAGCGCGGGGTCCGGTTTGTTCAGATTTATTTGCCCGGCCAGCCTTGGGATACGCATGATAAAAATGCGGAGAAGCTGAAAGATTTGTGTCTCATGACCGATCAGCCGAGCGCCGCGCTCGTGCGCGACTTGCATGTCCGCGGATTGCTCGACTCGACCATCGTCATCTGGACCGGCGAGTTCGGTCGCCTCCCCATCTCTCAGGGCAAAGACGGGCGCGATCATAATCGCCATGCTTTTTCTCTCTGGATTGCCGGGGGCGGATTCAAGCGCGGTTATGTGCATGGCGCGACCGATGATTTCGGCTACAAGAGCGTGGTGGATCCGGTGCGGGTTTATGATTTGCACGCCACATTGCTCCATGCTCTGGGGCTGGATCATGATCGCCTCAGTTTCCCGCACGAAGGGCGAGAAGACACGCTGACGGATTCGGTCGTGAGCCACGCGCGCGTTGTGCGGGAACTGCTGGCTTGATGCGCCATTGCCAACGAAACGCGGCCCAAGGCCGTGAGGCGCCAGAGCTTTGGAAGTTCGGCAGAATCGTGAACCGAAAAACAACTGCAATAAAATCGAGCGGTTTATGAAACGATACCTTCTGATGTTGCTGATCGTCGCAACGAACGTTGCGCCACTCTTCGCCCAGGGAATTTCGGCGGTGACTCGTCGCACGACGATCACTCCAGCGCCCGGCATGGGGCCTCTCTCCGCCGCCAACGGCCAAGGTGTCGTGCCGCAATCTGCGATTTCGCCCGGAGCTGCGCCGCGTGTCGCCGTGCCGGTTCGTGTACTCGTGAATGTGGAGAAGACCGAGGAAGAGAAAGCTTTGATTGCGCGCAAGACGCTCGAATTTCAACAGCAGAAAGCGGAAGCAGGCGCGTCGTATGCCCAGTTCGATCTGGCTTTGCGCTATTTGTCGGGTGATGGCGTGCCAAAAAACAAAGAGACCGCCTTGAAATGGTTGCGAACGGCGGCAACCAACGGCCATTCGCAAGCCATTAAGAAATTGAGCGAATTGGAAAAGTCCGCGCCCGATCCTGACGAACGCAAATCAACGAAGTAACCGCTGCTGCGCTCCGATTCGCTTTAACCCGGGCTCGATAGCCGGCTGGTCCGGACGAGTTTTCCGGCGGAATGCCAATTCATGCTCGATGCATTTAATACGCGGCGCTCGGAGGGATTTGCCATCCTGCTTTTAATTGCGGGCGCCACCGCGATGATGGCGATCGTGTGGCAATCGCATGTGTTGGGCAAAGCCGTGAAAACCGAGATTCGCAGCGCGGAACTGTTGTCTGAACAAATCGCGGAACTCAAAGACCTGAGACAACGCGATGTGAATCAAAGCGAATCTGGAGCTGCCCCTTGAACGTGAAGGAGCGCGGCGGGGATCACCAATTTTGAAACGGTGTGCGGGCAAGAGCACACTTGAAAACGGTTCTTATTCCTCTCATAAATTGTGCTCGATCAACTCAAAATTGGCTTATGAACATACGATGTGGCTGTTCTGACCGTGCTTCCTGCCGATCTGCCGGCAGACTGGGCTTCACGCTGATTGAGCTTCTGGTGGTCATAGCGATCATTGCCATCCTTGCCTCACTGCTTTTGCCGGCGCTGACCAAAGCGAAGCAGAAGGGGACCGGCGCGCGTTGTTTAAGCAATAACCGGCAGATCATGCTGGCGTTCATCATGTATGCCGATGAGTTCAACGAAAAAATGCCTGGCAGATATTACACGCCGCCGAGCAGTTCAAGCCGCATCGAGAACATTGGCGGCGGTTTTTGGCCGGGACCCACGCCCGATATCACCAGCGGAATCAACCGCGACGAGGCGCGCAAAAGGGTCTCCGCAGGAATGGCTCGAGGCCCTCTATGGAAATATTGCAGCGCCGCCGATACATATCATTGTCCGGGTGACCTTCGCTATCGCCGTCCTGTGGGATCGAAATGGGCCTACGACAGTTATTCAAAAGCGGATGGCATGAACGGAGATTTTTGGACAATTCCTTCCATTGAGAAACTCACCAGTGTGCCCGAGCCGGCGCGCGCCATCTCCTTTGTCGAAGAAGCGGATTCCCGGAATTACAATCTCGGCACGTGGGTCATCAATGCGGATACGCATACCTGGGTCGATCCGCTGGCCGTGTTCCACGTCAATTCCAGCACGATCGCCTTTGCCGATGGCCATGCCGAATCGCATCGTTGGCTCGAGAAAAGCACGATTGACGCGGCGGCCGCGGCGCAATCGGGCAAGGACACGCCGTTTTTCTGGGCGAAAGCCAGGAATGACCGGGACTTTGCCTGGATCGAACCGCGTTACAAATACAAGGATTGGCCGAAGTATCTGCCCAAGTGAACGGGAACGGCCGAGCCGCTGGCTGAACCTCTCCATTCAAACGGGTGATCGATTGTGCGCCTCGAATGCATCGGTTGAGTGATTTGGCAACGCTTCGAAATTCTTCCGAAATTTCTTCAACCGGTTCGAACAGCCGCCTATTGTCAGGAGCCATGGTTGAAACGAGCCGATGTTGCCTGAAGCCTGAGCCGGCGGAGCGCCGCAGTTCTTCCCGTATCGCCCTTGTTTCAATCTGCCTTTTGATTCTGTTCCTCCTCTCCTTGCCGGGGCACGCTCAATTTCGCAGCGGTGGACGCGGGTTCAACCGAATGCCCGACACCACCGTGCCGCCGGAGTTCAGTTGGGAGATCGATCCCGCTTTCAAAGAGGATGTGTTTGTTTTCGCACGGCTTGAATACGAACGGCATGACAAACCGCGCACGCGCGGGGGGTATTGGTGGACGGATGGACCCGACGCCGATTTCAATTTCACGTTGCGCCTGCATCAGATGACCAGTTTGAAGGTGCGGCCGGGATTCAACTCGATTCCCATCGAGCCCGAGGCGCTCTCGCGTCATCCTTTCGTTTACATGATCGAGCCGGGGAAATTGGAATTCCGCGATGATGAAATCAAAGCCTTGCGTGAGTATTTGCTCAACGGCGGCTTCATGATGGTGGACGATTTCTGGGGCGATGGAGAATGGAGCAATTTCGAATATGAGATGAAACGGGTTTTCCCTGAACGCAAATGGCACGAACTCGAACTCGATCATCCGATCTTTCACACCGTCTTCGATTTGAAAGAAAAACCGCAATTGCCGGCGATCGAGAATTTTATTTATCGCGACTGGACCTTTGAACGGCGCGATACCGATGGGGATGGGGAACTCGACAATCACGATCCGCATTACCGGGCGTTGTACGACGACAAAGGGCGCATGATGGTGATTGCCTGCCACAACACGGACCTGGGCGATGGCTGGGAACGCGAAGGGGAAGACGAACGTTATTTTCGCCAGTTTTCGGAAAAGTTCGCCTACCCCATGACGATCAACATCATCTTCTACGCCATGACGCACTGAGGCAGGGCACTCAGGCCAAAGGCTGAAAAAGCAAGAGCGGTTCGATTGTGTTGCAGAAAAAGTCGCCAGCACGCTGAAAATTTTTCGTTGGAAAGGAATTTTGGCTTGCACATGGCGCGATGGTAAGCGTGAATAGGCTCGTCATGTTGTCGCAGTTTTGTTGTCGCAGTGATTGGGACGGTTCTTCCGTTGGTCCTTCTTTTTCTCTTTCCGTTTTCGCAGGAAATCCACCGTTGAGTTAGGTAACTCGGCGGCGCGATTTCCTTCGATCCGTAGCAGTAACCCAAAATGAAAATGACGTATTGTACTCGTAAAGCGCTCGGTACGGCCGGGGTCATCCTCGGCTTGTCTCTCTCTGCTGGATCCAGCAGAGCCGCCACCGCGGTCTTTGACTTCAACTCCGATCCCACCGGATTGTTCACCATTTTTGGCAATGCCCAGTGGTTATCCGATGGCGGAGCTTCCAATCAAGCCGGTGACGGCTTTCTCTCAATCACGGACGCCGTCAACGGGCAGTCCGGTGTGGTCGTTTTTGACGATTTCGACAATGGCCTGATCGTCAAAGCGTTCTCCTTCTCCATGGACGTGCGCATCGGCAATCCATCCAACAGCAATCCGCCGGCAGACGGGTTCAGTGTCAGTTATGCGCGCGCCGGCGATCCGGTCATCGAAACGGGGACCGGTTTTGCTGATTTTTCCGCCGTGGGCGGTGAAACGGGCGGTTACCTCGTCGAAGAAGGCACTCGCACCGGCCTGGCTATCGGCTTTGACGCTTGGGACAGCGGTTCCGGCGACGTGGTCGGAATCAGCGTGCGTGTGGATAACAACCTCGTTGCGCAATACGCCTTGCCGACGCGCAACGGAGCTTGTGAAGACACGACCTCGTTGCAAACTGGTCCCTACAATCCTGACCTGGCCGGTTTTCCGGACGAACTGTGCTGGCAGCCGTTCAAAGTGGACCTGAAAGAGGATGGCAAGATCGAGATCACTTACAAAAACAAAGTGATCACTCCGGAAGGCGGGTTGCAAACCAGCTTCTTCCCCAGCGCCGGACGACTTGTGTTTGGCGGGCGCACCGGTGGCGCGAATCAAAACCAGCATGTGGACAATATCCGCATCACCACCATTCCCGCTGAGCAAGCGCTCGTCTCCGGCATCACCGGGAACGCCACCGGTTTCACCGTCACGATTAATGATTCCGGCAGCAGCGTGCTCGATCCCACTTCCATCCAGTTGAAACTGGATAATACCGCGGTGACCGCGACTTCCGTCACGAAAGCCGGTACGACCACCACGGTTGTTTACGGCACCATGCCGGCATTGCTCGCCGCCAACAGCACCCATGAAGTCGTTGTTTCCTTCCAGGACAATCTCGGCTCGACGATCAGCGCTACCGGGAATTTCACCGTGGCGCCTTACGAAGTCATTCCTGCCGCGTTTGCGCGTCCTGATGCCACGATCAATAAATCCGAAGCCGGTTTCAACGTCCGGCCTTACCAGACTGAAGCCAATCAGCCGAACAATCTCACCTGGACCGAAGAGCAGTTGCTCGGTTTGCATGGCGAAAACCTGGCCGATCTCTCGGGCACCGCGACGGGCATTTACCCGCGCGAAACCGTCATCAACTTCGACATCGGCGCCGGCGCAGGAAATTTCACCGGAGAC
>JBFMDG010000397.1:0-6998 GCA_040754135.1 Verrucomicrobiota bacterium | reverse complement strand
GCGGGCATCAACGCCACAGTGCTGGTTCACAATAATGAAAAGGTGATTTCAATTTTCGGCACGCCCTATGAGCCAGGCCAAATGGTTTGTCTTAAGATTCCGCGGGTCACGCCTGCCGGCGACGGTCCCGGCCCAGTCGTTGTCGAACGATCGGAAGTGGAACTTTGGGCGAACGACATCTCGACTTCCACCAGTTCGCCGATTCTGGTGGGCGATCGCATTTACGTGACAAGTGAAAAAGGCGATCTCTGTTCGGTGAACGTTCAGAACGGTCAAATTCTGTGGAAATTGAAAATTGGCATCGAACAGCGCAATGCCTGTCTGCTTTATGCCGATGGCAAGCTGTACGTGCCCATGCTCGATGATCCGCGCAGCAAAGCAGAGGGCACGAGTGAAGCAGGCACCAAAGGCGCCTTTTACATCATTAAACCGACCGATAGCGAAGGCCAGATACTTGATCATGTTGCGCTCGATGGCCGATGTTTTGGAACTCCGGTGGCCTACAATGGAAAAATCTACGTTCAGACCACGCGCCGGCTCTATTGTTTCGGGAAGAGAGGGGACAATCCAGGACTTCCTCCAGAGCCACAACCAGAGAAATGGCCTGCTCCTGATATGGCGACGCAATTGCAAATCATCCCTTCGGAAGTGCTCTTGAAGCCAGGTCAGGTCGTCTCCTTCCGAGTGCGCGCATTGGATAAAAACGGGTTTACGGTCGAGGAGATTAAAGATGTGACCAAAGTGAAGTGGGCTTCGTATGTGCCGCCGACCGCGCGTGTGCGCTCGGCTTTGAAAGCGGAATTCAACGCCAAAGGTCAAATTGTAGCCGCCAAAGATCCGAGTCCATCGGCTGGCGCTTTTGAAGCCACATTGGGTAATCTCAAAGGCTACATCCGCGGGCGGGTGCTTCCGGATTTGCCGATCCGAGAGAACTTTGACGGGTTCACACTTTCCGAGACCACGACAAATGCATTTGAACCGGCAACTCCGTTTGCTTATCCGCCGCTGCCATGGATCGGAGCGCGCTTCAAATTTGAAGTGCGGGAAAAAGACGGGACGAAAGTTCTGACCAAAACCATCGACAACAAGTTTTTTCAACGGGGCATGGTTTTCATGGGCGATCCTGAGATGAAGAACTACACCATCCAGGCGGATGTGATGAGCGAAGGCAACCGCCGCAAGATGTCCGAGGTGGGCGTGATCAATCAACGGTATCTCATCGTTCTCAAAGGCAATGAACAGAAGTTGGAAGTGAATTCAAACCAGGAGCGCTTGCGCGTGCCCGCAACGGAAGAACCTTCCAACTTCAAATGGTCTCCCAACGTGTGGTACCGGCTGAAAGCGCGCGTGGACATCTCTGGAGATGGGTCGGGCGTAGTGCGCGCGAAAGCTTGGAAACGCGATGAAACTGAACCGGAAAAGTGGACAATTGAAGTGCCGCACCGGACCGCGCATCAGAGCGGCTGTCCCGGTTTATTTGGTTTTGCCCCTCAAGATATGCGGGTGCACATTGACAACATTCTGGTGACCCCGAACAACTGATTTTTTAAATGAAACAATCGATGCCAATTCAAAAACTATCCAGGGTGGTGTTTATGGCGCTGGTCCTCGCCGCCGCGGAGATTCATTCAATTCGTGCCGGCGACTGGCCCTCCTGGGGCGGTTCGGATCCTGGTCGCAACATGTATTCTCCCGAAAAAGGACTTCCGGATAAATTTGAGCCGGGCAAGTTCAAACGCGGCACCGAAGAGATCGACATGGCCACCACCAAAAATGTGCGCTGGGTTGCAAAGCTCGGTTCCCAAAGCTACGGGAATGTCACCATTTCCAATGGCAAAGTGTTTGTCGGCACCAATAACGATGCTCCCCGCGATGCAAAACATCAGGGCGATCGCAGCATCCTGATGGTCTTTGATGAGAAATCCGGAGATTTTCTCTGGCAACTGATCGTGCCCAAACTCGCTTCGGGCAAAGTCAACGACTGGGAAAATCTCGGTCTGCTTTCTTCCCCCACGGTCGAAGGGGATCGCGTTTACATCGTCACCAGCCGATGCGAAATCATGTGTCTGGATGTCAATGGATTTGCCAACGGCAACGACGGGCCTTTCAAAGAGGAAGGTCAATATTACGTCGGTCCAGGCAAGCCCAAGGTCGAGCCGGGCCCAAAAGACGCGGACATCATCTGGAAATACGACATGATGGATGAACTCGGTGTCTTTCCGCACAACGCCTCCAATTGTTCGGTCATCATTGTGGGCGATTTGGTTTATGCCTGCACTTCCAACGGCCAGGATTGGACCCACTCAAATATTCCGTCGCCGCTTTCGCCGAGCTTCATCGCCGTCAACAAGCAGACGGGTGAGTTCGTTGCTGAGGACGATGCGCAAATTGGTCCGCGCATTTATCATGGCCAGTGGAGTTCGCCTTCTGCGGGTGTGGTGAATGGGAAGCAACTGGTCTTTTTTGGGGGCGGGGACGGATGGTGTTACGCTTTCGACGCCAAGCCTGTGAAAGGAGAGGACACCAGCTTTTTGAAAACAGTTTGGAAGGTCGATTGCAATCCGCCGGAATACAAAATGCGCGACGGCAAACCGATTCGTTATCCGGCTGCGGAAGGGCCCAGCGAAATCAATGCAACTCCGGTCTTGTACAAGAACCGCGTTTACGTCGCCACCGGGCAGGATCCGGAACATGGAGAAGGGGTCGGCCGGTTGGTGTGTATTGACGCCACCCAAACCGGCGATGTCTCTCAGAAAGCGGTGATCTGGGATTACAAAGGGATTCATCGCAGCATTTCGACTGTCTCGATCGATCCGGAAACGAATCTGTTGTTCATCGGGGATTTTTCCGGGTTTATCCATTGTCTTGATGCCGAAACGGGGAAAGTTTACTGGGTTTACGACATGAAAGCTCACATGTGGGGCTCGACCCTTGTGGCCGATGGCAAAGTGTTTGCCGGTGATGAAGACGGCGATTTTGTTGTGCTTCCAGCTCGGAAAGATTTCGACCCAAAACGTGACAAGCCGATTTCCGAATCGAATCTCGGATCGCCCGTGTACTCGACTCCCGTCGTGGCCAATGGGATCATTTATGTCGCGAGCAACACGCATCTGTTTGCGTTTCACGATGCGACCAAAGCCCGGAAGGACGAAGTGCCGAAGGTCGATTCAAGCAAATAATGCCACGATCTCTTGCGATAAACTCATTTCAAACTGAACCGAAATTGCAAAGACTTTGATTATGTCTGATCCCGCTGTGTCTGCGGCCGATATCAGTGCCGCTCAGGAAAGATTGGATGCGCATGTGCGCGAAATTGTGCGTTGGCATTTCTCGCCCGAAAGTGGATCGCCTTTCTGGATCGAGTGGGCGAGGAAAGCCGGATGGAACCCTGCCGAGGAAGTCCGTTGTTTTTCGGATCTGATGCGGTTTCCGCATTTTCAGGATGAATGGCTTCGCGACCTGCAACCGGAAGTCTGGGTTCCGGCTAAGTACCAAGGCCGCCCATTTAACATCTTTGAAACCGGCGGAACCACCGGAATGCCGAAGCAGCGGATCGGCTGGGATGACTACAAGACGGATTACGAGGAGTTTTCCGGAAAGATTTCGGACGCACATTTCCCGCCGGGTGGCGCCTGGCTCATGGTTGGGCCCACAGGACCGCGCCGCCTGCGCCTGGCCATCGAACACCTCGCCAACTTCCGGGGGAGCTCTTGCTATTTCATCGATCTCGACCCGCGATGGGTTAAGAAAGTCATCGCGGCCAAACAATTCGATCAAGCCAAAGCCTACATGGAGCACGTGGTCGAGCAGGCTGTGATTATTTTAAAACATCGCAAGGTGAGCGGTTTGTTCACGACCCCTAAACTCCTCGAAGCTCTCGGCGAAAAGGTGAATCTTTATGACATCGGCATTCGTGGGGTTTTTTGTGGCGGAACTTCGATGTCGCCGCAACACGTCCGTTTTCTGATCGAAGAAGTTCTGGAAAACCGCATTGGTTTCTATCCCACTTACGGCAACACGCTCATGGGACTCGCTGCGAGCGTGCCGTTGCAGCCCGAAGACAAGTTTTCGATCACCTACTACGCGCCGCAACCCCGCGCCGTGCTCCGCATCGTAAACCCCAAACAGACCGATCAAGTCGTTGCTTACGGTGAATGGGGCCGCGTCGAACTCACCACCCTCACCAAGGAATTCTTCATGCCGCGTTTCCTCGAGCGCGACGAGGCCATGCGCCGGCCGCCACGGGCGCCTTACGCTTGGGATGGCGTGGGTGATGTCCGCCCATTTGGGGCCATGGAAAAGCAGATCGTCGAAGGCGTTTACTAGATCTTTGCCTGGTGGAAAGCCGGCTGAGTCGAGACGGAATCACCATTCCCATTCGCCCTCTGTTCACCTCGGGTTGAGTCAGTCCGCCTCGCATGGGGCTATGCTTGGCATTTGGAATATTCAACTTCGGGAAAGGGAAAGGTTGGCTTTCGAATCCAACCGGTGTTGAATGGTTCAAGCCGTTTCGACCGTTTCGTGCGATGAGCCCAATCCTGACCAGAGAACTGCGCGGCGAATCCAGGAACAATCTCACCTGGCATCTTCGATTGACCGCAGCATTGCTCCTGTTTGTTATGTTTGTCGTTGGAGTATGGAATCAGGAATTCTTTCTAAGCGCAGGCGGAAAAGTACCCGGAATCGGAGCCGTTTTGTTTAACCAGATGCATCAACTCCTGATCGGGGCATGCATAATCGTAATTCCGTTAATGACTTTTGACGTGCTGAGCCGGGAAAAACGCGAAGGCACTCTCGACCTGCTGTTGCTCACTCCTACGACCGTGACCGAAATCGTTTTCAGCAAAGCGCTCGCTCATTTGCTTCGGTCCGGGACGTTCCTATTGGCCTGCACTCCGATGATGATTTTGCCGCTCGTTGTCGGTGGCGTCACCGCTGCCAATGTAGAATCCGCTATCCTTCGTCTCGCTGCAGCATTTTTCCTGGCCTCCGCTGCAAGTCTGCTCGGGTCCGCCTCTGGCACGGCAAGGTCGGAGTCTATGTTTTTGGCTCTAAGTTATTCCTTTCTATTCGCGATCCTGTTCTGGGTTTTGAGGGATTATTTTGCAGTCCTTTCCGATGCGTTTAATGAAATGATTTGCGCGGTTGGACTTTTCGCCGGCGCGATTTGGCTGAGCGGCCGATTGGTGAGAAGAGATCGAGGCGGAGAACGAGCATTTGAGGATTGGGCCCACGCGTTGGATCAAACGGTTTTTAAAAACCGGATTCGACCCGTCGTCCGTTACGCTCGCATGACGCGCCAGCCGATTATTTGGCTGTTGGAAAGCTCGGTAAGATTTCGCCTCATTAAATGGGGAGTCTTGGGTCTATTTATCGCGGCCATCATTCTCGCTTGTGCGGCGGCATTGCCCGAGGATATCCCCGCTACTTATCTGAAACTCGTTTGGATTTACCTTTTGGCGCAATGCTGGCTTGCCGCGGAAAGTTTTCGACGGGAACGAGAAAATGGAATGTTGGAACTCCTGCTGGTCACACCGATTGCACGCTTCCAATTCATCGAAGGTATGTATCGCAGTCTATTTGCTCAACTGATGCCCGCATGCCTGACTTTGCTGATCGCAAGGATATTGCTGCCGGGTCCATGGCAACAGCTCGGACTGGTTCAATGGACGTTGATTCCATCGCTCATTGCTGTCCCAATGATCGGCCTTTATTTTTCCTTTCGCTTTCGAAATGTCTTGTTCGCCTGGAGTGCCACGTGTCTGTTTGGGATGCTATTGCCAGTGTTCGCCGGGGTGGTTTCCGTTTCCTTGTTTCGCAGTTCATCGCTGGTTGCATTGGACTTTTGGATTTTTGTAGGTGTGCAGTGTTGCTTTGCACTGCTCGCTGGAATCCTGGTCACGCGCGAGTTGGAACATGATTAATTAAGACCCGGCATCGCCCTGAAAGTGTGCGCGAACGTGCAACTTGTTGGGAAGGTCTTCAAAGCGCGTCTGCGCGTGTCTGGATTATCAAACGCGTTCCGTATCTGGTAGGAGCGATGCCGCGCTGTGGTCGCGACACACGCGCTGGGTCCTACGCAGCTGCGGCTGGTTAAGGCGTCTTACCTCGGCTCCAAGTTAGAGCTGATCCAGGAAACTTTGAAGATTCGGTGCTGTAATCGCCAGCCGATGCGTTCGTGTTAAGGCTTCTTCGTTACGCAAGGCTTCAATCTTCGTTCGTACTTCCGAGGGAACCTCGCCAAATCGAACTTCCAACGCGGTCAGAATAGCTCCACGCCGGCCTTCCAATCGACCTTCCTGGCGGCCTTGTTCGCGGCCCTTGGCCAACGCCTTCTCTTCGAACACGGAAATTAACTCGGTCATAGGCTTTTCTGTTCGTTCAAAACTAATAACCACCCGGTCCCGAAGCTTGAAAATACATCGTTCCTTGCTTCGAAAATCATTACGCTTCAATAAAATGATGGGAACTCACCGTGAGCAGTGATTATAGCAATGGCTCAACGTTCAAACTGCTTTTGCCGGCGCGGTGTTCGACAGGCAAGTCCTGCGCAACGATGAATCAAAGTTGATCGAGAAAACTTTGGAGATTTGGTGATGTAATCGCCAGCCGATGCGCACGGGTTAAGGCTTCTTCGTCGCGCAAGCCTTCAATCTTCGTTCGCACTTCCGAGGGAATCTCACCAAATCGAACTTCCAACGCCGTCAGAATGGCTCCGCGTCGGCCTTCCATTCGACCTTCTTGCCGGCCTTCCAATCGACCTTCCTGGCGGCCTTCCTGCCTGCCTTCCTGGCGGCCTTCCTGGCGGCCTTCCTGGCGGCCTTGTTCGCGGCCCTTGGCCAGCGCCTTCTCTTCGAATACGGAAATTAATTCGGTCATAGGCTTTTCTGTTCGTTCAAAACTAATCACCCGGTCCCGAAACTTCAATTCCCATTCCTCAGGCAGCCGCGTCAACCATTCGATCACGCGAAACAACTTCACCACCCGTTCCCGCTCCA
>JBFMDG010000396.1:0-7044 GCA_040754135.1 Verrucomicrobiota bacterium | reverse complement strand
AATCCGCGCCTTCTCTCTTCGCGCAAGGTGCTGCGGCTCACAGAGCCGCGCTCCCGGACCGCGAGTCTGCGACTCGCAGCGGTCTCCCGTTCACAAGGTGCCAGAGGCAATCCGCGCCTTCTCTCTTTGCGCGACGTGCTGCGGCTCACAGAGCCGCGCTCCCGGACCGCGAGTCTGCGACTCGCCTTCCTCGTTCATAGCGCGCCAGATTGGTCCGTGGCGGGAGGCCCAAGGCCATTTCAATGCAGCGCGGCTCGCAACGGCAATTGCTCGATGATCTTTCCCTCTTCGGCATTGAGTTCGCGCAATCGCTCATAGACTTGCGCTTCGGGAAAATAGGTCAGCGCCATCTTCACGAAAATGTTGCCGTGCTTGGCTTCGGAGGTCCAAAGCTCATGATAAAACTCCTTCAATTCAGCGTCGTTCTCGATCGCCTGACAAACCAACCGGAATCGCTCCGCTCCGCGGCATTCGATAATCGAGGCCAGCAACAGACGATCGAGAAAACGCCGGATCGGATCCGAATGGCATCGCTGCAGCAACGCTTTGATGTAGGGATCTTCCGTGATTTCTTTGGCAAGTTGAATCCCGCGCTTTTGCATCTGCGCATAAACGCGCTGAAAATGTTCCAGTTCCTCAATGCCGGTTTCGATCAACTCGGGAATGATCTCGACCCGATCCGGATACTTGGCCACAAAACTCAGCGCCATGGCCGACGCTTTGCGCTCGCAATCGGCGTGATCACGCAGAAAGGAAGAAAAATCAGCCATGACCATCCGGACCCATTCCGGCCGGCTCGGCACCGTCAGTTCCAGAGATAATTTCATAAAGCGAGCAGCAACGTTCCCAAAACTATCAGGTCCTCGCGTTTCGGAAAAGCATTCAGGAAAGGCTTTCGCAGCAGACCGGACATTCGTTTTGATCCATTGGCAGAATGTTGGCCGCGCGTTAATCTTGCGCTCATGGAAACCAAACGCTTTCAGCATCGTCATCGTGTCACCTATGCCGAATGCACCGCGGGCAATCATGTTTATCATGCGCGTTTCCTCAACATCCTCGAAGAGGCGCGTGGCGAATTCTTCCGATCGCTCGGCCTTTCCCTGCTCGCCTTGCAGGAGACCGGCACCGTTTTCCCTGTGACCGAATGCAAAATGCGGTTCAAAAGTTTTGCGCGCTACGACGATTTGCTCACCATCGAAGTTTGGTTGGAATCGCTGCAGCGAGTGCGATTGAGCTTCGGACATCGCATCTTGAACGTGGCCGGGCGCGTCCTGCTCGAAGCCGAGACTGTGCATGTCTGCACCAATCTCCAGGAGAAGCCCAAGCGAATGCCGGAGGAATTGATCAAGCTGCTCGAGCCATTCGTGGCCCGTCCGCCGTCAGCTCAGTGAACGCCTTCACCATTCCCTCCCTTCTTATCGAGGGAACAGAATTCTGCTCGGATGCGCGTAAATATTCATCGCTCCTTCACGCAAAAATCCAATCAATGTCTGCCCGCTCTCGCGCGCAAATTCCACCGCCAGGCTCGAGGGAGCGGAGACGGCCGCGACCAGGGGAATCCGGGCGGCAAGCGCTTTTTGCATGATCTCGAATGAAGCACGTCCGCTCACCATCAGAATGGAGCGCGGGCAAGGAAAGGATCCGCTGAGAAACGCGTGCCCGATCACTTTATCCACGGCGTTATGCCGCCCGACATCTTCCCGCACGACAACGCGTTCTCCTGCCGCAGAAAATAATCCTGCGGCATGCAGGCCTCCGGTTCGTTCGAAGGCTTCCTGCGCCTGCCGCAATTGGCCCGGCAACGAAAGCACGGTTTCCACCGGCACGGTGAGCGTCTCGTCAATCGGCGGGAAATGCAGATGCACGCTTTCGATGGAAGCCTTTCCACATAACCCGCAACTCGAACTGGCAAAGACGTGCCGCGTGAGCGCATCCAAATCCAATTCAAGGCCGGCGGCCACATAAACGTTCCAGGTGTTGTCTGGCTCCGTCGCCTGGCCGCACGGCGCGATTTCAACAACGTCACTTCGTTTTTTGACGACCCCTTCCGCAACGAGGAAACCCGCAGCCAATTCGGCATCATGCCCCGGGGTGCGCATCGTCACGGCCACACTTTGGCCGCGCACGCGAATTTCGAGCGGTTCCTCGCGGGCCAGCAAATCGGCGCAACGCCGGGGGCGCGCGTCACGATTCCATTTCCAAATCGTGAATCGCTCCGCGTGTGCGTTCGCGGTTGGGTTTGCGCTTGCGTTTGCGTTTAGAGCTGAGGAACCCGCCTGTGGTTTCCGTTTTTTCACGTTGGCATTCGAGCATGACCATTCCCGGCGCGATTGCCAAGATCCTGATGGGTTTTCCCAAGGCCTGGCCAGCAGTGGCTGGGAGGACGTTTCGAAACGATGTGCGTTTCCGAATTTGTTTTGCACCGCAACATCCGTGAGTGCGGCCGGAGCCGGGGCAATCAATTGACGATCCATGGTGATTCGAGCACAATGCCGCCAAGCCTTATGAAACATTATTTTTCGTTCCTCAACCCCTTGGCGCTGCCTCTGTTTTTGGCTGGGGTATGCCTCCTTCCTCCTGCGGCCGCTCAGTCGGGAAAAAAACTCGTTGTCGGCTTCAGCCAGATTGGCGCCGAAAGCGCCTGGCGCACCGCGGAAACGGAATCGATCCGTTCCGAAGCGGCCAAGCGGGGTGTCGATCTTCGTTTTTCCGACGCGCAGCAAAAGCAGGAAAACCAGATCAAAGCCATTCGCGCTTTCGTTGCGCAACGTGTGGACGCCATCATACTCGCGCCCGTCGTCGAGACAGGCTGGGAACCGGTCTTGCGCGAGGTTAAGCGCGCCAAGATTCCGGTCGTCCTGGTCGATCGAGGCATCAAGGTTTCCGACGAATCGCTCTACGCCACGTTGATTGCTTCCGATTTCGTCGAGGAAGGACGCATGGCCGCAGAATGGCTCGCCAAAAAAATGAACGGCAAAGCCAACATCGCCGAGTTGCAGGGAACCCCCGGGGCCGCACCGGCCATCGACCGAAAAAAAGGTTTCGAAGAAGTGCTGAAAAAATATCCCGAAATGAAAGTCATCAAATCGCAAAGCGGCGATTTCACCCGCGCCAAAGGCAAAGAAGTCATGGAGGCCTTCCTCAAAGCCGAAGGCAAAAACATCCAGGCCGTTTACGCGCACAACGATGACATGGCGCTCGGCGCCATCCAGGCCATCGAGGAAGCGGGATTGAAACCCGGCTCCGATCTCATCGTCGTTTCCATCGATGGGGTGAAAGGGGCCTTCGATGCCATGGTGGCCGGCAAATTGAATTGCACCGTCGAATGCAACCCGCTCCTCGGACCGGCTGCCTTTGATGCGATCGAAGCTTTGAAAGCTGGCAAAACTCTGCCCAAGAAAACCATCGTCAAAGATCAGGTGTTCGATCAATCCGTGGCTCAAGAGGTCATTGCCAGTCGGAAATATTGATTCCCATCGCCCAGGAACTCCGCCGCATTCCCGGCCCGCGGCACGCCGCGATTCAAGCGTTGAATTGATGTCCATGGCTCCCCAACCCGATGCCGGTCCGCTGACTTCTCAGCAGGGTTTATTGTCGGTCAAGGCGATCAGCAAATCTTTCCCCGGAGTCAAGGCGCTCTCGCATGTGGACCTCACCGTGCGCCGCGGCGAAGTGCACGCGCTCATGGGCGAAAATGGCGCCGGCAAATCCACGCTCATCAAAGTGCTCACCGGCGTGTACACGCGCGATGCCGGAGAAATTCTCCTCGATGGCCGAGCCATCCATCCGCGTTCGCCACGCGAAGCAGAGGCCTGCGGCATCAGCACCGTCTATCAGGAGGTCAATCTCATCCCATTCCTGTCCGTGGCCGAAAACATCGCGCTCGGGCGCCAACCGAAACGGTTCGGCCTGCTCGATTGGAAAAAAATTCGCGCGCGCGCCAAAGCGGCATTGAACCGCGTCGGAATCGACCTCGACGTCACGCAGCCGCTCGCCTCATTTTCCATCGCCATTCAGCAGCTCGTGGCCATCGCGCGCGCGTTGGATGTCTCGGCGAAACTTCTGATTCTGGACGAGCCAACTTCGAGCCTGGACGAACAGGAAGTGGCGCAATTATTCCAGGTGCTGAAAAAGCTCAAGCGCGAAGGACTGGCCATCATTTTCGTCACCCACTTTCTCGACCAGGTTTATGCCATCTCCGATCGCATCACCGTTTTGCGCAATGGCCAGCGCGTTGGCGAATTCGAAGCGGCCGCTTTGCCACGCCTCGAGTTGATCGCCCGCATGATGGGCAAAGACGTGGCGGAATTAGAAAAAATCTCGCATCGCCCCGCGCGACCGGCCGCGCTTGCTCAGCGCGCCGCGTTCCTTCAGGCGCGCGGCCTGGGCCGAAAAGCTTCGATCGCGCCTTTCGATTTTTCCATCGCTCGAGGCGAAATCGTCGGCCTCGCCGGCTTGCTCGGTTCCGGCCGCACGGAGATGGCGCGCTTGCTCTTTGGCATCGACAAACCCGATTCCGGCGAGATGCGGATCGAAGGAAAACCGCGGCCGGCCGCTTCGCCGCGATGCAGTATCGAGCTTGGATTCGGATTTTGTTCCGAGGACCGCAAGACTGAAGGCATCATTCCCAATCTGAGCGTGCGCGAAAATATCATCCTTGCCCTCCAGGCCAACCAGGGATGGATGCGATATGTCTCCCGGCAAAAGCAGGAGGAACTCGCCGGCCAATTCATTCGCAGCCTGAACATCGCCACTTCCGACGCTGAAAAGCCGATCAAATTCCTCAGCGGCGGCAATCAACAGAAAGTGCTGCTCGCCCGCTGGCTGGCGTCACAACCGCGGTTTCTCATTCTCGATGAGCCCACCCGCGGCATCGATGTCGGCGCCAAGTTCGAGATCGAAAAACTGATGAACGGTTTGGCAGAGCAGGGGATGGCCATTCTTTTCATTTCATCTGAACTCGAAGAAATCGTGCGCAGCAGCCATCGCGTGGTCGTGCTGCGCGATCGTTCCAAAATCGGCGAACTGAACGGCGACGAAATCTCGGAAGCGCGCATCATGCATACCATCGCCGCGCCCGCGCCCGCGCATTCCGGCGGAGAAGCGGGCAAAAGTTCGGAGTCCCAGCCAAAAATGACGGTGGAAAAGGGCAGCGCATGACCAAAGCGACTTTCAATGTTTATGGAGTGCGCAGTCAGAACCCCGTTGCAGCGGCGTTTTGGCCGGGGTTGCGTGTGTGTGTGTGGTTATGCGACGCGATGCGCATCGTCCAAAAGCGGTGCCGCGCTTTGCTTGTCACCGCCTCCAAAAGGCGCGTGGATGCAGTCAAGCGCGGTTCATTTTTCGCATGCACCGGAGATGGGCGAGCTCAACGAACGCTCCACATGCGCTGCAATGAAAATTGATCGATCAACGTAAATGCAAACCGTCGCCAATCCTCGCGGTGAAATTTGGAATCGGATCAAATGGCCGTTGCTCGCCTTGGCGCTCGTGCTCGCGTTCAATTTCCTCTTCACTCCCGGCTTCTTTCGGATCGAAATGAAGGACGGGCGATTCTACGGCAGTTTGATCGATATCCTGAACCGCGCTGCGCCGGTGATGTTGTTGTCGCTCGGCATGACGCTTGTGATCGCGACGGGTGGCGTCGATTTGTCGGTGGGCGCCCTCATGGCCTTGGCGGGATCGATCGCGGCCTTGCTCATTTCCAAAGGGACTTTTTCGTTGCCTCTGGTCATCGCGGTGTCACTCGGAGTGGCCGCGCTGGCCGGGTGTTGGAATGGAACTCTGGTGGCTTGCCTCAAGGTCCAACCCATCGTCGCGACATTGATTCTCATGGTGGCGGGACGGGGCATTGCGCAATTATTAACTGGCGGCCAAATCATTACGTTTGAAAACAAGAGTTTCGAGTTTATGGCGCGCGGCGCCTTTCTGTCGTTGCCATTCACGATCACCATCGTGGCGCTGGTCTATGCCGCGGTTGGAATCGTGACGCGCCGCACCGCCTTGGGCCTGTTCATTGAATGTGTCGGCGACAACGAAACGGCCAGTCGCTATTCCGGGATTCAAACGAGCGCCGTTAAGGTGGCCTCCTACGCCTTTTCCGGTTTTTGCGCAGGGTTGGGCGGATTGATTCTTGCGGCGGACATCAAAGCCGCTGACGCCAATAACGCCGGGCTATACCTCGAACTCGATGCCATCCTGGCTGTGGTGATTGGCGGAACGGCGCTCACCGGCGGTCGCTTTTTTCTGCTGAGTTCTTTGGCCGGGGCGGTGTTGATTCAAGCATTGACGACCACGATTCTCACGCGCGGAATTCCGGTTGAATTCACTTTGGTTGTGAAAGCGATTGTGATCGTGATCGTTTGCCTGCTGCAATCAGAAGCGTTCCGAAATGCCCTGTGGCGCCGCATGCGTCCGGCCTTGTTGAAAACATGACAACGCCCGCCGCGCATCCTGTGTTGGAATCGGAATCCACGCCGCGTGCCTCGTCGCGGCGGCCGCGCCTGGCCGCCAAACACATTCCTTTCATTGCGACGGTGGCGGTGTGCGCGCTGCTCTATGCCAGTGCCGCGGTGGCCTACGACGGCTTTGCATCGCCTGCGGTTTTCCTCAACTTTTTTACGGACAACGCCGTGCTTGGGATCGCGGCGATCGGGTTGACGTTCGTGATTCTTTCCGGCGGGATCGATCTGTCCGTCGGCGCGGTGATCGGATTGACGAGCCTGATTATCGCCACCGCCTTGCAAAAAACGAGCGTGCATCCGATTTGGATTTTCGTTTTGGCGCTGGGGTGCGGCACAGCGTTCGGCGCCGGCATGGGGGCATTGATTCAATACTTCGCGTTGCCGCCGTTTCTCGTGACGCTGGCTGGCATGTTTCTGGCCCGCGGTTTGGCCTTCATGATCCGGCTCGAATCGGTGGCCATCGAGAATCCTTTTTACAGCCGCATGGCCGATGCGCACCTCCCACTCGGTGCTTCCTATCAACTGCCGCTCACGGCCATCATTCTCCTGGTGGTTTTTGGTTTAGCCGTAGGGGTATCCT
>JBFMDG010000395.1:0-7045 GCA_040754135.1 Verrucomicrobiota bacterium | reverse complement strand
AAGCCAGATCAACCGGTCGTTCGCGTCTCTAGGAGTGAAGCCATGGCGTTCTGCGACTGGCTGTCGGCGAAAACCGGAGAACATTTCAGCCTGCCTACGGAAGCGCAGTGGGAATACGCCTGCCGCGCCGGCAGCGCGAATCCATTTTCGTTCGGCCCGCTTCACTCGGACTTCTCGCCTTTCGCCAATCTGGCCGATGCCAGGCTGAAAGAGTTCGCCAGTGATCCTTACACCGTCTCCAGCCCGCTCGCAGACCCGAGCCCGTACGAAGACTACATCCCACGCCATCTCTGTTTCGATGACGCCTTTGTCGTTACGGCGCCGGTGGGTACTTATCAACCCAATGCCTGGGGCGTGCACGACATGCACGGCAACGTGGCCGAGTGGACGCGATCCGATTATTGGCCATATCCTTACTCCGATATGGATGAGCGCAATGATCTCTCCGGCACAGTCAGGAAGGCTGTTCGTGGCGGCTCCTGGCGCGATCGTCCTTCCAGGGCGACCGCCAGCTATCGCTTGGCCTACCTCCCTTGGCAGCGAGTGTTTAACGTGGGATTCAGGGTGATGTCCGAGTCGGCACCTGAATCGGCAATATCACTGGATGGAAAGTCTGAAAAAATCCAGGCAGCGCGATAACATCGCAAGTCCAGGTGCAAAAGCGGCCGAAGAACCTGATTGCCGGATCGCCTCGCCACCGGTGTTCAAGTTGAGGTTGGAGTTTGACGCGCGGAGGAGCATGAATTGGAGTTGTGCATAGAAGCTCGATTCTACTATCCTCCGCCGGTGCCGCTGAGAAGAGAATTGCACCATTGTCCAGACGGAGGCGCTCAATTCGTCCCCCACCACTCAGCGGCTTCGTTCAAGCATTGGGCCGGCCTTGCTAAGTTGGGTTGTTAGACCGCTTCACGCCATGCTCGAAATCACACCACCACGTTCCGAGCGCATGCGCCAAGTCGCAGGTCAGGCAATGACTTGGCCGCAGGTGATCGATTGGTATCGCCGAGTGATCGCCGAGCATCATTGGCAGTTCGAGACAATGCTGGGTCTTGTTGAGTGCATTGCAGCTTCGCCCGCTGCTACATCCCTTTTCCCCACGCTCTCGATCGGGCGGTTACTCATCACTGATGGCCCTACGTTTTATTTCGACGACAACGTTCTGTTTGTCAGCTACGACCAGAGTAGGCGTGAGTTTGAGTTTGAGCATCGCACACTCGCGCGCCATAACGACCGCAAGACATGTCCCGAGTCCGAGGCGATGCAGACCCTGGAGTTGTTCTTGCGATACAAGTATGGAGTTTTATTGCAAACACCAGCGGCCTAAAAAAGGGCTGTATTGCACGGATGCAGCTGAGTTTGCCTAAACAGCCATAGGTATGTCGAACAAGATCATTGAAGCGATAGTGGCAGGCGCATGCGGTTGCATGCGGTTTGTGCTTTCGCGATTATCGAGTAGCCGGTGCAGCGCTGACCACCACTCCGCTCAGTTCTGTCGGTCGGCTTCATTTTGCGCTTATGCCTGATCAAAATCCAAACGACTTTACGGATCGTGAGAAGCTTCTACTCAGCTATTATAGGGTTGCAGACGCAAGCCTTTCGCGGCGCACATGGCTGTGCGATGGGGCCATTGGCATAGCTTCGTTGGTGTGCTTATTGATGTCCATTTCTCGTGAGGACATGGCTCTCGGACTTGTCGCCTATGCCCTGGTCGTGGGACGATGGTTTTATCTCGTGGTCGAGGGCGGCCGCTGGAATCAGGACTTCAGAAGCATCTTTGCGAAGTATGATGCGAGGCTGCGGGAGTTGACGGAGAAACAGCAGCCCAAGGAGAGAGAGCAATGATATGGCTGGTTAGGAGACGCGGAGCACCACGTGAATTTGAATGCACGAATCAAGTTGGAGCTCTGGGAAGGCTCTCTAAGTAATCGAAAGCGCCTCCCTGGAGCCGTGCCTCGAGCGTTACACAAGGCGTTACTTTTTTCGACGGCAACCAGGTCCCTGGTGCGAGCGCGGGCGGCCCATTTCTGTTCCGGATCACGACACGCTGGGCCTCCCGCGTCGCTCAGTTCTGGTGTCGGCTGATTACGCCTTGGACAGCCGTGGTCGCTTTTATTTTTATTTTAGTCGCTCTCGTCACAGGTTGTTCCGAAGAGCGGTTTCGAAATGGCGGCTCTTCGGCCATGTTTCCGACGATTCAGTCAAACGAGGTGATTCTTGCAGATTTGGCAGCTTATCGTGATTCCGGTCCGCAGAGATGGGACGTTGTCGTCTTTGGTCCGCCCGCTTCGATATCCTTGCCTGAGCAGGTCTGGGTTATGCGAGTGATCGGCCTTCCCGGCGAAACATTGGAGATACGAGAAGACGGTGTTTACGTTGATGGCAAACGCCAAGCAGAGCCAGACAGAGTGACGGGGATTCGTTACCGTCCAAATATTCCGACCGCGCCACAACCGGCTGTTTCCTACCCATACAAGATTTCAGCGGACTCATATTTTCTGGTAGGTGACAACACCGCGAATTCATTCGACAGCCGGTTTTGGGGAGCATTGCCCGGGCAGAATATTACGGGGAGAGTGAAGGACAAATGACGACAACCAGGGATGGCTCCAACGGCAAGTAGGTTCGTCGAGAATGAGCACGGCAGGCCGGCCGAGGAGCCATTTGGCGAGCACGACTTTTTGTTGATTGCCTCCGCTCAGGATTTTTACGGGCTGGTCGTCGCGCGCCCGGGGAGAAAGGCGAACGGCTTCGCGGATGCGGGCAATGGCTTCGCGCCATCCACGGCGATTGAGCAGCCAAAGCGGGGGGCGTGCGTGTTGGCGCAGTGAAACGAGGGCGAGATTGTCCGCGATGGAGGCGTCGAATTGATTGGGATCTGTGACCGCATTCTTGTCATGAGCCTGGATGAGGTTCGGGCCGGGTTCGAGCGGACCGACTTCGACCGGGAAGAATTTTTGACGGCTGCACTGCCGCGGGAGGCGCGGGGATGAGTTCCAAGACGCTTTACTTAGCCTTGCGTTACGCGCCCTTGGCGCTGTTTATTTCGGTCGCCGCGATTCTGGGTGCTGCATCGGCTCGCATCGATAGGGATTGAATTCCGCGCAAATGCCTCCGCTTAAGCATTGAACCTTGGTGCGAACGACCGAGTGGACGATGATCATCTCCCGAAACCTTGTCGAATGGATTGGCCTTCGGATTTTCCATCCAACTGGTCTTGCACTGATTGCGCGCGGGCGGAGACAAATGCATTGATCGAATTGACTTGGACATTCCTTCCGGGAGCCATCGAGGTCGTCACCATTTTGCCTTCGATGGTGTTGTTGAGGTCGCCGAGCCGTTCCGATGATTCTACTTTGATCGCGTCTCGAATGACTTCGGCAATCGCGTTCACCTGCGCCGCGATTCGTGCGGGTTGGAAAATCGTGTCGTTGAACTCGCGCATTTTTGACAGGTAAGACTTTTTGAAGGCTTCGACCTGGAACATTTTTTCCAGGAAACCATTTTCTCCGCTCCACGGCTTGTGGATGGTGAGCTCCTCGCGCTGCGCCTGCGAACCGCGTGGAAATTGGCCAAACGACTGGTCTTGATCCCAGGGAATGAACATGAACTTTTTGGTTTTGGGATGCAGATAGACATAATAATTCTGGCCGGGGCCGAGTATCCCATCGACGTCCGTCAGCCATGCGGTGATCGCCATGTAGCGGGCGAAATTATCGAGATCGATGTCGTTGCCAATTCGCGCGGCAAATTCCGCATCCGTGGCCGTCGTTCTGAATTTGCAGAATTCAATGATGCAGGCCTTTTGCTCGTCCGAGAGATTTCCTTTGGGATCGTAGGTCTGGTGATAGTTTTTCCAATCTTCGCCCAAGTCCGAAAAGAGGTTTGGGGTCACAGGTTTCAAAAGAGCGCCCTTCGAGTCTTTGAAATGTTCTTCGGCAAATGCGTTTCCGATATCTTCAACGAGGTTGTAGAGCCCGAAATAGCTTCTCTCGTGTTTGCCTGGAACCGTGACGTAAACTTTGGCGTAGGCGGTCCGAGGCGCGGGAACACCCCCATCGCGAAAAAGCTGATAAGCGAGGGCTTCATTCAAGCCGCTCCGATCGCGAATCGAGTTGTGCAGGTTGAGTTGGGACATGCCAGCGAGCTTTTGCCCTTTAACAAATTGGTTCAGGTCGATTTTGAACGAGCGTTTCGAGCTGTCGCGCGAACTCAGAAATGTGCCGTTGCCCTTGTAACGCACGCCGACTTCTTTGAAGCGGTTCGTGCCGAACTCCAAATCGGCGCGCGCATAATCAAACACAACTCCGAATGCCGCGGCGATTCCGTTTCGCCCTCCTTCGGGACCTTGCAGAAAACTGGCGCGCCGCGGCCCACCGAATTGAGGTCTGCCGCTCTGTTTCGGTTCCATCGCTTCCCATTGTTCTGACGTGAAGGACAAATGCACCGTCCAGAGGTTGGTGAGGCGGAAGATGTCGCTCGGAGTCAAATGGCTCGGAGCGGTTTTCTGTCCAGCCGCCGTGGCTGGACGAGCAAATAGAGTCAGCGACAACGCTGCGAGAAGCACGACAAATTTCATGATGTGATGGGATCCAGTTATTTCGCTTTGATGTCGTAGCAGAACAGTGCGTCCTGATCGCGAATGTAAAGCTTGCCATTGGCGATCACCGGGTGCGCCCAGGCTGGCAGATTGGTGCGGTCCGGCTGATCGAAACGGCCTCGTTCGAGATATTCCTTTCGGCTCGGCTCGATCAATACCAGCGCCCCTTCCTCGGTCCGATAGTAGATGCGGCCATCGGCGACGGCGACAGAGCCTTTCTTCAGTCGGCGCTTGTCGAGATCACGCTCGTTCCATAGAACGTCGCCTGTCTGGTAATCGAGACTCGCGGGATAGCCACCGGCATTGCCGCCGTTGGCGCCAAACAGGCAGCCATCGACGAGCACCACGCCGCCGTGATGATTTTCCATGTTCTTCGAAAACCAGACTTCCTCCGCCTGAATGCCGCCATTGGCGTCCTTGCTTAATTTTACGAGGCCGCCCCCTGCGCCATAAGCTGAGGCTGCAAACACTCGGCCATCATGGTAAAGCGGAGTGGAACAGTTGATACCCATGCCATTGGCGGGACGGTCATATCGCCATAAGAACTTGCCGTCCGAAGCCGCGACGCCGATGAGTCCCTTGGCGGTGAGTTGGACGTATTGACGTTCTCCTTCGAATTCGATCGCGATGGAAGAAGCGTAAGCTGCTCCGGACCCACCGCCGCGGCCGCCAAAACGACCGCGACCACCGGGTGAACCACCGGCACCCCCGGGAGCGGGCGCGCTCGTTTCGCTGCTCGGGCTGGCAGGCAACTGACTTTTCCAGATCGTGTTGCCGGTCAATTTGTCCAACGCCACCAGCATCGCGTCCTGTGCGCCGGGCGTGCAGATGACTTTGTCACCGTCAACCAACGGGGATTCCCGGTAACTCCAGGTGGGCACGCGGCCTCCAAAATCGCGAGTCATGCTTTTCTGCCAAAGAATTTTGCCATCACTGATCTGCAGGCAGGAAATATCGCCGGCCATCCCGATGACATAAAGACGGTCCCCATCGACAGTGGGCGTGCAGCCCGGTCCCTCCTTTGCCTGTGGCCAGCCCTTCTGTTCGTAAGCAGGTCCTAGGTGTGAGACCCAGATTTCACTGCCGTCCTTCTCGGACCGGGCCCACACGACTTCGTCCTCGCCGCGATTGCTCATGCCATAGATTCGCCCCGCGGCGATCGAAGGAGCACTGTCACCGCCGCCGAGACCATTGATTTTCCAGGCGAGTGGCGGCCCATCCTTGGGCCATTCTTTGAGGAGGCCGGTTTCTTTGGAAATCGCGTTGCGCTGCGGCCCTTGCCACTGGGGCCAATCATCGGCGCGCGGGTTCGCGATTAAAAATCCAACGGCAACAAGGTTCAGGACTGTTTTGATCATAGTTTTCTTTTGCCGGCTCATTTAATTCGTGTCTTTGGGCGTTGTGTCAGAGTAACAGGCGGAAAACGGGGCACGAACCCGCAACATTCGCCAACCCTTTCTTTGTCCTTTGTCGGATTGGAGAAAAGTTTCGCCGGAACGGTCGCACTTGGCTATTTCTTGAACAATTCTGCGTCCGCCGATTTGATCGAGTGAGAAGCGTCGAGCAAATGGAGGCCGGTGATTGTTTTTATGGCCAGCCATTTGCCATCGGGGGAGAAGCGCATTTCTTGCATGGGATTGGCGAGTTGCTGGATCGAAAGGAGTTCCTGCTGTGTGCGGCTATTCCAAAACCGCAGAGTTCTATCATCACTTGATGACGCCAGCGTTTCGCCGTCCGGAGAGAACGCCAGCCAGCGGACGCCCTGCGTGTGTCCTCGGCAAACGCCCAGCAGATGGCCGGTTTTCGTGCTCCACAGGCGAATGGCGTTTTCCGGATCGTTGATCGGTTCTGAAGCGACTGCGAGAATGCTTCCGTCATTCGAAAGAGCGAACGCGGTGAAAAAATTAAACGTGGAATCCAGTGAAAACTCTGACTGGAAGGTCCGCGTTTTTGGATCCCAACGCTGGAACGATTTCTCGTCGAGGGCGACGAGGACTTTGCCATCTGCGGAGAAGGCGGCTGCCTTGCCTGCGAGCCGCAATGGGGGTTCTGAAAGTTCGAGCAGGTTCCACCAGCGAAGGGAGTCGTGCAACGCTGCCGCCAGGAAGCTGGTCCCATCGGGAGCAACCACCGGCCATGAAAGCCGGATCCCGGGAACGTCCAATTGGACCGATTGCGTGGTTTGCAAATCCCACACTCGAAATCCGGATAAGGTTGGTTCGATCAGGACGCGAAGATCTGCGCTGAGGGCGGCCGAGAAAACCGCGGATGGCGCTTTGTTTAATTGCACCTGAGTTTCCGGCTCTCCTGTGTTCACGTTCAAAATGGCAAGCAGGGAATTGTGATCAATGGCCGCAAGCATCTCTCCCCCGTTCGAGAATCGCAGAGGGGTCCAGCTCCCTTCGAAACGGTTCTCCTTTCGAGCGGGATGCATTGGCCAGCGCCGAA
>JBFMDG010000394.1:0-7045 GCA_040754135.1 Verrucomicrobiota bacterium | reverse complement strand
CAAACTGGCATCCTTGCCGTTCAGTTCGAGCACATAATTCTGCGCTGCGACAGGAGCAACGACGCCGAACAAGACGAGAAGCCAAATTTTCACGAGCCCGATGCGGCATGGAGGTAAAGCAACGCTCATGGACGATGCCGCCATCTAATCAGAAGCCGGAGGTGCCGCAAATGAAGAATTCAAATATCCGCACGTTGAAATCGAGCGATCTGGAGAAATCTTACGATCGCTCGTTTTTGTCCTCATCGTAAGCAATGGCCAGGATCGAAAGTTCATCGGGACCTTCCGGGGATTGAAACCGAACGCGCTCGCCGACCCGCCGCCCCAGGAGCGCTTGAGCCAGCGGCGATCGCCAGCTGATCCAATGGCGGTCGAGATCAATCTCGTCAATCCCCACAATGCGAAAGGTGGATTGCGCATGGGTGGCGTGACGCACCTGAACGATGGCGCCGAAGCGCACCCGATCTCGATCGGCCGGCGCGGGAACAATTTCCGCCGTGCGCAAACTTTCCTCGAGCAGCCGAATGCGTTGATCGAGTTTGCGCAGTTCGGCGGACGAATTTACCGACTGACTCTGCGATGCGAGCGACGGGCGTTCAATCTCCGTCAATCGCTTGAGTTCTTCCCGGAAATTTTCCGCGCCGCGCGGTGTCATGTAATTTTTCACGCCCGGTGGCAGCGCCGGTCGCGTCAGCAACGGTTCGTCCGAATCATTGTCGGATTCTCGAGTAAACGCTTTGCTCATGGTTTTATGATCGAGAGCTCGCCGGTTTTTTTGCGGAGACTACCCGCGTGGTTTGGCTTTTTTCGTCGGGGCCTGGGTGGCGGGGGTTGATAGGGAGCGTGCCACCAGAAATACCGCCAGGAAAAGGAACGCCGCGCCGACTGGCACGAACAGGATGCCTACACCAGGATCGCTTCCATGAATGAACAACCCACCGAGAAAAAAGCCGGCCGGAATGAGCACCCCGGCGGCACTAAAGGCAATCGAACAGACTTGCTGCGTCTTTGCGGAGACCGGCGCGAACTGCAGCGTGGCCGCAAACCCGAGATGAACCAATGCCAGCAACGCACCGTGCGCGTGCGCCAGCGTCCACATCAATCGGCGCGTTTCATTCGACACATCGAGATAGAGCGAAGCTTTAAATCCGTGCAACGCTTCGAGCGTGATCCCCAGTGACAGAAAAAATAACAGCGACCACCAACCGATTTTCAAATGCCGCCGCGCCAAGGTCGTCGTAAAATTTTCCGCAATTTTCGACGAGCCGGTCGTTGCCGAGGTTTGAGGAGCAGTGGTCGATGTCATTCCTGAAGGTCGATCGAACGGTTGTCTCTTTGTTGAAGCAATCGGGTCACGGCCATGTGATTGAGCGCTCCATTGGCTTCGAGAAGCAATGCGGAAAAGTTCTGCCGCGGCGCCATGTCGGAGCGCGCTTGTCTCCAGAGGTCGAGCGCCGCCTGCCGGGCGCGCTGTTGTTCCGCTTTACCCGAGGTAAAATCGAACGGAAAGTTTTCGAACCCGGCCAATTGCCGCATCGAGCGATGCGCGATGTAACGGACGGCTAAATAGGGATCTTCGAGCAATTGCCCCAGATACGGAGCGAGCCAATCCTCGCCTGAAATCTGGCGTGCCGGTTCCCATCCCATGCTCCAAGCGGCCAGCGCGCGCTGGCCGGCATCGCCTTTCAGCAACCAGACGAGCGCCGCAGAAAGTTCCTTGTCCTCGGCATCCATTCGAGCGGGCGCGGGCTGTCCATACCACTGCGAAAGATGTTGCGCGGTCCAGGCCAGGGTTCGA
Source organism: Verrucomicrobiota bacterium (assembly GCA_040754135.1). Lineage (GTDB taxonomy): Bacteria > Verrucomicrobiota > Verrucomicrobiia > Limisphaerales > SIBE01 > JBFMDG01. The sequence continues at coordinate 5,247 of JBFMDG010000394.1, read as the reverse complement.
TCGAGATGACATAAATTGCAGGCGTTGGGGCGGGCCGTGGCCTTCGAGGTTTGCACATTGGGGCTGTCGATTTGATGACTGCGAATGGCCTTGAGCAAACCATAAGTCGTGTGCGGCATGTGGCAGTTGTAACAAAGACTGCCACTCGAATGACGCCGATGGTGCGTATGCGCTTCGAGGCGAGATGCGAATTCGGAATGGCATTGCAGACATGCCTGGTTGGACTCCATGCCGATCGCCAATTGATCGTCGGGTTTGCTCTGGTGCATGGAATGGCATGAAAGACAGGAAAGTTCGCCTCGCTGATGACATGGAGATTCGACCAGGCCGTTGTATTCGCGGCCGGAGACGCGCACCATGCCATCGGGCCAGTACCGTTGCACCACGAATTGCGGATCGGCTTTCAATCCGTGCGTGACCCAGGGCTGATCCTTAGCTTGCGCGGGGCGGATGATCGGGTCGGTTGCGTCGAGGTCATGGCCCGGCCGATAGCGAAATCCATTTTGCGACCAGTCGAGCCGATTCGAGACCCATTTGATGCCGTGGCATTGCCCGCAAATCTGGGAGGAGCGTTTTGGGGAGAGCTTTTGCGGATTAACAATTGATGGGTCCATTCCGGCAAAACGATGGCGATAACGCGTGAGAGGATCGCGGTTGACGCGGACATGTTCTTCCCCGGGGCCGTGGCAGGATTCGCAAGCGATGCCAAATTCGCCGACGCGCGTATCCACGAGCGCCGCATTTTTTTCCGTGCGGGGCAACGGGCCGGTGCTGTGGCAATTGATACAGGTGGAATTCCAGAATTGTGGAAAGGGGGCAATCGCCGGATCGCGCAAAAAGGTCTGATGAAAGGGGACCCATCGTTGATCGGCAATCAACCAGGCAAAAGGCACCACCACCTGGAGATTGCCATAGCCGCTCGGGACCCAGCAGACTTGCATGTGATGAGAGCCGGTGAGCAAGCCGACGCGCCGGCGCACTTGCGGCGGCTTCTGGCCTGGGGGCGCATTCTTTTGCAACGCCCAGATTGGATCAGGCATTTCCACCCAGAATTCGTCGCCGCGTTGATCGAGTCGAAAGAGGTCCTCGCCCAACTCCAGAGAAACATTTCGGAAATTGCCCTGAACGGTTTTGGCGCCGGCCACTTGGGTCATGGTGCGGTGGTAACTCCGATGCCAGGAATCGTATTCCTTGGCATGGCACGCCTGGCATTTGTCTGAAGACACGTAATCGTCGGAACGGCCCAGATGAGGATTGGCGGTCACGAGTTGCTGTCGCAGCGCGAGTCGGTGTTGCGTGCGCTTGTGCCACAAAAAAGCTCCGGCCAGGAACGTTGCGATCAACGCCAATGCCAGGAGCGAAAGGCGACGATCCGCGCGGTGGAATTTCCACACCGCACTCAGCGCTGAGCCGAGCAGAATCACAAACAGCAGCCACTCGATCGTCATGGCAGCGGGTTGGCAATTTTCAATTCAGCCGGATTCGGGTCATGGACGCGGCGGAACTGTGAGCGCTATTCAACCACGGTCGCGAGGCAAAGACGAAGAAAAAGTTCGACGCCAGGCGAGCGTCTGGCAAACGCCCCTTTGCGGATGAAGGGAGGAGTGAAAGTGCGGCGGCCGAACCGGAGTTTAATCCGGCGGAAGCATTTGATTTGTGCCGGCTGCGGCGGCACTGGCTTCAGCCATTTTCTTTTGCCGTTCCCAGTATTTGGAAATCTGGATGCAAACTTCCATTTCGATGGTGACCGGGATGATCATGAAGATCGTGCTGATGAAGTCGGGCGTGATAAATGAGCAGAGGATGAGATTGATGACGAAGAAATACTTGCGGCCTTTGACGAGCCATTCGTGCGGCAGCACACCCACTTTGACCAGGGTGAGCAGGACGACAGGAATCTCGAAACTCAGTCCCATGCCGACCATGAACATGATAACGAATTGGAAATAACTTTCTCCACGCCAGACCAGAGTGGGCACGCCGAGCCATTGGTTGAAGGCGACGGTCCCTTTCAGTGCAATGGGCAAGACCCAGAAATAACACATCATCGCGCCGAGGAGAAAGAGCCCGCCACCGACGGTGAAGGCCAGCGAGAAATATTTCTTCTCATGCGCTTTGAGAGCCGGCATGACGAATTCGGCGATGAAATAGAGAATGAACGGGAGTCCGAATACGAGGCCGCCATACAAAGCGATCTTCATGGCAGCGAGAAATCCACCGAGGGGATCGAGCCATTGGACTTCGACCGGGACTTGCGCGATGTACACCGGCCAGGTGAGGAACGTGATGATGTAGGGAGCTCCCCCAAGGCAGGCCACGAGTCCGAGCGCCAGGGCGGAAACGCACTTGATCAGGACCCAACGCAGGTCCTCGAGATGGTCGAGGAATGGCTTTACCGGGCCGCCTTCCTCTTCCTCGGCTTGCGGAAGTAATGCTGGGTCATCATGGGGATCCATGGATTACCGGGCCGGGGATGGAAAGCTTACGCCTTGGGCTGCGAAGAGGCGGACGCAGGAGCAGATTCATTCGAAGACTGCGCCAGAGTCGCATCCGCTTCGGTGCGCGCTTGAGTATCGGCGGGAATGCGGCGTTGCACGGGAGGAGGCGGAGGGGAATCGACATCGATGGCGGTTTCGATTTCCTCCTGCACTTCGCGGGCGGATTTCTTGAATTCCTTGATGCCCTGGCCGAGGCCGCGGGCCAATTCCGGCAACTTCTTCGCACCGAACAACACGAGCACGACGGCGAGAATCAGGACGATCTCCCAACCGTTGAGCATGGCAAACTGAGCATTCATGAGCAGAAACCTGAAAGAAAATTAAGCCTTGTCAATGGTCTGCCGCGGTGTTTCCGGAGTCTCGCGGGAAGATTTCTTGAACTCTTTGATTCCCTGTCCAAGGCCGCGGGCCAATTCGGGTAATTTACGGGCGCCGAACAGCAAAAGGACGATCGCTAAAATCAGCACGATTTCCCAACCGTTCAGCATGGCAAAAGAAACATTCATATCAAATTCAGTTTTCGAGACTCGGGCAAAAACTAAGCCAGACCACTGGATTAGTAAAGAACCAATCCTGCAGGCTGGCTTTTGCCTCTTGAAAGTTCAGGCCGGCGCTTCAGCGCGGACGAAGCAGGACGAACTCTGCGCGCCGGTTTTTCTTCCAGGCGGCGTCATCATGACCAGGATCCGCCGGTTGCGATTCTCCAAGACTCTTCGTATGCACCCGTTCGGGACCGACCCCGAGTGTGATCAGATATTCGCGAACCGCCAACGCGCGGCGTTCTCCGAGCGAGCGGTTGTACTCTTCCGTTCCGCGCTCATCACAATGCCCTTCAACCAACAAATGAACCGCGGCTTCGTTTTTGAGGTAGCTGGCGACCGATTCCACTTTGGAACGTTCCGACGCTTGGACTGTGGCCTTGTCGTAATCGAAATAAAGGGTTTGGGCTTTCAGAGTTTCACGATCCTGGGGCCAGCTCAAAGCAGGACCGCGTTCCTCGGGCAATGCAGTCGTACCGATGTTCGCGTCGGTCGGCAGCGTGCTGCCGCTGCCGGGGCTGGTGTTTGAGGGAATGGCTGGGATGCCTGGAGAAGCGCTGTTATCGATCACCGGGGGCTGGGGTTCAGGAATGCGCGTGATTCCTGTCGTCCGCTTTTTGCATCCGGCGACGCTGAGTGACAGGGCGAGCCCTATCATGATGCTGAGGTTTAGAAAACTCGGGCGATTCATTTTGGTTCCTTCCGCTGGGAGAAGCTCACTTGGCCCAACTGGGTTGTGATGCGCTTCCCAAATTTAGTTTGACATCCTTGACGCGTTTGGTGGGCGCGTCAAGCAAAGAGAGGACGCGCTTGTTTCCAACGCGCCGCGCGAAGATAATCGTGCGCGAATTCGGCGCCCAGGAAGCATCTTCGCCTGCCGCTAACGTGCGCGCTTCACCCCCTTCGGCAGGCACGAGGCAAATTTCAAATTCGCGCCGCAGCACCGTAAACACGATCCATTTTCCGTTCGGCGACCATTCTGGCTCGGTGACACTCCCGGCGCCAATGGTCTTGATCTGACGCATCGCGCCGCCATCGGCGGAGACGACGTATAAGGCGGGGCGCCCGCCAGCGCGTGACACGAAGCAGACATTTTTTCCATCGGCCGACCAACAGGGAGAGGATTCGTCTTCGCGGGTTTTTGTCAATTGGCGCAGGCCGGTGCCATCGAGATTGGCGACGTAAACATCCGGGCTGCCGCTTTTGCTGAGGATCATGGCCAGGAAACGGCCGTCAGGCGAAATGGCGGGGCTGGTGTTGAGGCCGGAGTAACGCGCCACAACTTTGCGTTCGCCGGTGTTCAGATCATGCGAGTAAATGTCCGGCCAGCTCGATTTGTAGGACGTATAAAATAACCACCGTTTCGCCGGAACCCAGGCCGGCGCCACGGCCATCGAATCGTCCTTCGTCACGGCGATGGCATTGGCGCCGTCGTAATCGGAAACGTAAATCTCGCTCTTGCCCTGGCTCGACTCGACCTTGAACGCGATCTTCGTTTTGGCAATGCCAGCACGGCCGGTAATGGCTTTCACGATGTCATCCGCGAGCGCGTGAGTTTGCGTCCTCGGCGTGCCCCCGGTATAAGCGCGACGCGGGAGTTTGGTCGCCTTGCTGATACGATCCACGACGGTGCCTTCGACCTGCCCATTGTTGCTGCCGGTGATATTGAATTGGGCGGTCTCGGGCTCGACGATTTCAAACCCGGCCACTTCCAAGTCAAACTTCAAAATGGACTGCACCTCGCCGGTAAAGCCGGCCATGGAAATGGGAATGGGGCGTTCGGGTCCGCCGACCCAATCTCGGATCGTGATGTCCTCATCCTCGGCGGCAGGTGAATTGATGTGAATGGCAAGAGCGAGGCATGCAAGGGAGAAAGCAGAATTGAGTTTCATCCAAATTGTCTTCGGGGTAGGAGATTAAAATTGATGGTGAACGAGCGCTGGGCATCCTTGGATCCCTCCGGGAATGGCGGCAGGCCTCGCCGGCGAACGCGGTCGAGCGCTTGCTGAACGGACTTGTCGAGCGACACATTTCCAGAGCGTTGCAGGATGTCATCTGAAATGATACGGCCGTCTCGAGCGACGACGATGCGCACTTTGACATTCGAATTATCGTCTGTGGTCTCGCTGGGGCGGATCCAAGCCTCATCATAAATACGTTCCACGACTTGTCTGTAACTGGCGAAAGCCTCGCCGCCGCCCGGTCCGAGC
>JBFMDG010000393.1:0-7056 GCA_040754135.1 Verrucomicrobiota bacterium | reverse complement strand
TCCATGAACTGATGATCTATGGCGGTGAATTCATGGTGATCGTTGACCGGAACAAGGTGTCAGCTTTCGGCGGTTTGGAGTTCAGCCAGGCTGGGCAGAACCACGCGGCCCAACTGTTTGGCCAAGCCGATCTCGACAGAACCTATTTGGCTGACCTGCTGCAACGTCATGAACTGACGCTTCCAACTGCATGAAACCGGAAATGCGCCAGAAACTCGCTCGTGAACCGATTTCGGAAATGATCCGCAAGGTGGCGCAACTCATCCGGCTGGCGAAAACACGGGTAATTTGGGCGGCGCGGCAGCGCCGGCCCTACCAAATTTGGTAGGGCAGAGCTGCCGCTCTGCCCCATTCTAAACTTGCGCGTGATACCAGGTCCGATACAACAACGCCCATGGACGATCTCCCCTTCCGCGATCCGGGCCGCCGCACGCCAGCGAAAGGCGTTCACATTTCGCTCGGCGGACCGAATTGGGTTTTCCTGACCGTTTGCACGGAGCAGCGCGGACGCTGGCTGGCACAAGCTTCGGTTCAACACGCATTGCACACAATCTGGGAACACACCGCCACCGCGTGGCTCGTCAGCGATTATCTCCTTATGCCCGATCATCTGCATCTCTTCTGCGCGCCGCATGATTTGAAGTTCACCATCGAACGCTGGATGGGCTTCTGGAAAGATCGCTTCGCCAAGCAGATGAAGAGTTTGGGCGGCGCGGCAACGCCGCCCTACCCCCATTTGGTAGGGCAGAGCTGCCGCTCTGCCTCGGACGGACCAGCAGGTCCGCCCTGCCAAATTGGGAAATTTCAGGCGGGCGGATTTCATCATCGCATGCGCGACGGCGAGAGCTACGCGCAGAAGTGGCAATACGTTCGCGAGAATCCGCTCCGGGCTGGATTGGTCGAACGCGCGGAGGATTGGCCGTACTTTGGACGCGTGCATGAGATTCGGTGGTCGGGAGATTGATTGTATGGGCGGCGCGGCAGCGCGCGGCGGACCGGCAGGTCCGCCCCCAACATTTGGTAGGGCAGAGCTGCTGCTCTGCCCCATTTAGAATCCAACGCGCGCGGTCTCCACAGGGTGCAACAGCTGAGCTTGTGCGGGAACGCAACAAGCGCCTCGCCTCTCAAGCAATTTGGGCGGCGCAGCAACGCCTCCCTACCAACATTTGGTAGGGCAGAGCTGCTGCTCTGCCCCATTTAAAAATCCAACGCGCGCGGTCTCCACAAGGTGCAACAGCTGAGCTTGTGCGGGAACGCAACATGCACCTCGCCTCTCAAGCAATTTGGGCGGCGCGGCGAGGATTGATTGCCCGTTTTTGCCCGGCGCGTTAGGCTTCTTTACATGGCAAACGACGGCATCTCCGTTCCATACAATCGCGACCTGAAAGCGCTGGAGGAACTCCTCTCCGGCGTACGACGGCCCGGTGATTTCTTCGTGCAAGGATCCCTGGAAACACCGATGCCGCGCGTCGAGGTGGAGGGCGTAGGCGTCATTTCGTTTCCCGTGCCGGAGACGCAGCTTCAGCAACTCATCGAGCAAGCCACGCGCGCGCCTTACGGGCAGGGCGAGGACACCCTGCACAATGAAACGGTGCGCAAGACGTGGCAATTGCCCGCGAGCACGGTGCGCATCGGCGGGAAAAGTTGGGAGAAGACTTTTTCGCAGTTGCTCGCCAGCGTCGTGGACGGCCTCGGCTGCGGCGAAGCGATGGTGTCTGCCGAGCTTTACAAGCTGCTCGTCTATGATCCGGGCGGGTTCTTCGCGGCGCATCGCGACACGGAGAAGGCCGGCGGGATGTTTGGAACGCTGGTTGTGGTGTTGCCATCGGCACATCGCGGCGGGGAACTGGTCATCCGCCACGCGGGACGCGAAGTCACGATAGATTTGAGCAGTGAGGAATTTTCCGAATTAAAATTCGCGGCATTCTACGCGGATTGCGAGCATGAGGTGCGTCCGGTTGCTGAAGGCCACCGAGTTTGTCTGATTTACAACTTGATTCAACTCTCCGGCGCAAAGACGGAAGAATCGCTGCGCGCACCGCTTTACTCAGACGAGATTGCCGCCGCGACTGAGATGTTGAAGGACGCGTTCGCCGCGCCCGCGCCCGCAAAGCTCGCCTGGCTGCTCGAACATCAATACAGCCCCGACGGACTGTCATTCGCGGGCCTGAAGGGCGAGGACGCGGCGTTTGCCAAGGTGCTGCGTGCGGCGGCGGAAAGCGCGGGCTGCGCGGTGCATCTCGGCATTGTTCATATCGAGGAATACGGGCCGGCTCAACCGCACTATGAATTGGATTATGGCTATGGCCGGCACAGAGGCTGGCGCAGATACGATTACGATGAGGTCGAGGAAGACGCCAGCAGTGACAGCTTCGAAGTGATCGAGGTTTCGGACAGTTCGCGGCACATTGACCAATGGGTGGACACGCAGGATCAGCCGGTGGCGTTCGGAAAATTGCCGCTGGAAGATGGCGAAGTTTTGCCCGCCGGCGCGCTTGACGACGAAGCTCCGGATGAGCAGCGGCTCATGGAAGCGACCGGAAATGAAGGTGCGAGTTTCGAGCGGTCGTATCATCGCGCCGCGCTGGTGATCTGGCCGAAAGAACGGTTCGCGGGCGTGTTGCTCCAGGCTGGCGTGAGCGCGGCGTTGCCGCATCTGGCAGAGCGGTTGGACGCGCGTGACAAAGGCGCGGCCGGGATTGCGGAGCAAATTGTCGAATCCTGGGAACAACCGCCCACCGTTTGGTCGTACCTCGGTCAGCCCAAAGAACCTAGCCGGGCCGCGATGCTGCGCTTGCTGACAAAGCTCGGTGACCGCGCTTTGCTGAAGCGTTTCATCAGCGGCGTGGTGACGCGCGAATTTGACGGCAGCGAGAACGATGCGCTGGCGGATGCGCTGCAAACTGTCGGGCCAAAGGACGCGGGAACACTTCTCGCGACGATCGCGCGGGAGAACATGCCTTTGTTCCACGGTGATTGCGTCCGCCTGTTCGATCGTGTCCTCAGCGAGTTGGGTGAGAAATTGGACACCTATTGGCGGGCGGCGCTGCGCGATGCCGCGGCTGCGATAGTGCTGGCGCTGCCGGCGATCAAGCCAAAGCCCGATCCTTACGCGAGCGGGAGATGGCAGCGCTTGCAAAAGGCGAAGCCGGTGGATGCCGGCATGGTGGCCGGCTTGCTGGATTGCGTGCGCACCATTGGAGCGGACGACCTGCGCATGGATGCCGCTGTGAGTTTCATAGCCGAAAGGAGTGTATTCGATCCGGGGAATGTGATTGTGCCCGCACTGACGTTGCTGCGCGAGCGCGAGCGCGAGCAGAGCGGTTTTGTCTCGGACGCCGCCGTCGGCCGATTGTGGGTTCACGCCGCGGAGTTCTTGCTGGCCCGCAGCGAACAACCGCCCGCGTCGCCAACCGACTGGCGGCTCGAAGTGAAGCTTTCCTGCCAGTGCAAGGATTGCCGCGCGCTGCAATCATTTGCACTGGATGCGCAGGCACAGGTGGCGCGCTTCAAGTCGGCCGAACATCGCCGCATGCATCTGGAGAGGCAGATCCGCGAGCACGGCCTTGACATGAGTTGCCTGACCGAGCGCAAGGGTTCACCCCGAACCCTCGTCTGCACCAAGACTCGCCGCACCTTTCACCGCCAGTGCGAGCAGCATCGGAATGACTGCGCTTCGATGGCGGTGTTGCTGGATGTGATGCGTCCCCCGCCCGACGCATTGGCCAAGCTCGCCCAGCGCCTGTTGGTCGCCAAAGAACTGAAACCTGAGAAATGTGAATGATGCCAGTTACAATCCACCCCTCGTGATGCAGTCTGGAAGCGAGACTCGGCCATCCGATTATCCCGCAGTTACGAACAGTTCCACGCCCGCCGAAAAGATCGGACTCTTCCGTTCGCTCTTTCGCGGGCGGGAGGACGTTTATCCACGGCGCTTCAAGAGTCGCAAGACGGGAAAGGCCGGTTACGCGCTGGCTTGCGCGAACGAGTGGGTGCGACGCGTTTGCGAAAAGCCGAAGATCAAGTGTGCGGAGTGTCGCTTCTTGCCGGTCACGGATGAAGTGGCATTTGTCGAGCAGAGATTAGGCGGATGCTCGATAAAGAAGAGGTCTGCAAATCCGCCGCTGAACAGGGCGTGAGCGAAGTAGATCCCGCTGAAGAAAGGGATGGAAGAGAAGACGAAGGAATTTGTCGAAAAGGGCCGCGAGCTTTACGCAAAATCATGAGCTGCCGTCGGAACCGACGCGCGGCCATGCGCGATGTGAAAGTAATCAGATGCCTGACTTGCTTGAAAAACTTTGGTTGGAAGTCATCAACATCGATTCGAAAGGAGAGTGGATGAATCGCAGCCTTGGAGCGCTCCACGCGTTGCAAGTAACGCCGTTGGGCAGAGTTCCGTTGACTGAAACAAATGCGGCAGGGTTTCTTCCAGATGGGGTTCTGGTTGCTTCTGACGCAAGCCACCTGCGCTTCTTTGCGGCGAACACATGGAAAGAAACTTTTTCGATCGAAGGTGGCGGTGACGCCTACGATATTGCCGTTTCACCGGTTGAAAAGCTGATTGTGGTTAGTCAATTTTCCGGGGTTCGCGTTTGGCGATTCTGACCGATAAGTAGCAACTTGGGCTTAAGAAAGTTTCGATTAGGTTGGAAATCGTAAAGGTTCGTCCTCAGTAATGGCTCCATCACGCTCAATTTATTTGTCCGCCGGCAATTTGGGCGCCGCGGCAGCGCCGCCCTACCACGACGGCAGGGGAAAGCTGCTTCCGCGGCGGACGTGTTGGTGAATTCCACCGCGAGTGCGCGGGTTGAACGGCTTGAGGACTGAGGCGTGGGTAAGTTAAACCTTGGGACGCAGTTCGCTGAAAGTTTATGCAAAAACCGGTCAGACACGATCCTCAGTGGGCCAATGCCAAAAAAGTCTGCCGGCTCAATATGGAAGATATTCAGATGGCGAAAGAACTCGGGCTGTCGCCAAAGACGCGGATGAAAAACCAGCCCAGCCCACCGCAGCAATGGAAGCTGCCGGTAAAGTTCTGAATTCGCCAACTGCACGAGAAACGGTTCGGCGAGCGCGCCAACGCCGTAAATCGTCCGGCCAATCCCGCGCCTCCGCCGCGTCCATCGAAAAGGGCGTGGAGGTTTACGGGAAAGGCGTGCAGTTTTGCTTTGTAGAAAAAGAGTTTACACGCGAACTCTTTTTGACGACAAAGAACACATCTTTGTTTTTCGATGCTATAAATAAGTGAATTTCGTCGCGCTGAACTACTCGATTGTCGTATTGGCGGAGACGCACAACCCAACGATCTTGCATCCTGCTTTTCTTGCGGCCCGAGGCATCGTGCCGGTGGATTGGAAAACGGCAGAACCTCCTGTATGCACGCCTGCAATTTCTTCGGTGAAATATGACATTGGCGTGGTATTCACTGCGGAACTGAGCAAGTTCATGGTTCGTGACAATGCACCGAAGGAGAACACCAGCCTGCCAGAATTGGCGACGAAGTATGTCGAAGAGCTGCCGCATGTGCATTACACGGCCGTTGGGATCAACTTCACAGGATACATCGAGTGCCCCAACGCCGAAACTTGGGCAATTGACCGCTTCCTTCGTTCGGGCCCGGGCAATGACGAAAAAATGAAGCCAACGACAGTTGGACTGAAGCTTGTATACCCTGGTGATCCAGGCGTTTTGAATCTCGGTTGTGACCCTGGAACGATCCAAAAAGGAGGCGAGCAAGTTGCCATCCCAAGCCTGATTATAAACGGTAATTACCACATGCCTATTGCACCAGAGCGCTGCTTGGAAGAAACGCGAAACGCCATCGGATTGTTCTCTCGCAGACTTGCACACTTTGCTCAAATAACCGAAACTGTGTTCGGCTTAACCAAGTAGAACATCATGCCGACTGCTACTCTCGAAATGGAAAACACTACGATGACGGATTCCCCGACTTGGGGGGTGGCGGCTGCTTATTTGGCCGCTCGCACGGCTGCCGTGCGTCGGGATGCTGAAACAATCCAGCTTGGTGTTCAACCCAAAAGCCGCTGCGAAACAACTCCAAATCCGAATCCTGATACAACAATTCCAACGCCCGGCCTGGATGAAATGGCTAAGGCCTTTGAGTTTTTGGCTCAGGGTTCTTTCCGGCACGGGACTATCATTCGCCGCCTCTCTGAGCCCGTAACTTGGATCCGGCAGAATGAACTTGATCAGACTGGCGCAGATGTTTTTCTAGTTTCAATCGAACTCAGCTCTGCGAACTGCGACTGGGCTGTCCATGCCTTTCACGGTTTCTTCGCTGACGATTTAATTGCCCGTGAAAAGCTGATTCAGCCATGCCTCTCCCCAGTGCGTCATCCGAAGGTAGTGAAGGCTCCCGAATGGCTGCTGCAACGCATGGAAGCCTTGCGGCGGCTGCCGGCGCCTACATTAGAGGAAGTGGAAACATCATTCCGCGCAGCCGAGGAGATGCGTTGGAGACAAGAAAGCAATCGGAGCAACTCTGCAAATGGGCGGAAGAAAACGGTTGTTTGATTGACTACAGTCCGCCGCAGAATGCTTCGCGAAGCAGCGGTGCTGAGCACGAAGTTTTCTTTCCGGAAAAAGGCAGTCGAGTATTCAAACGGACTCACCCCGGGACGTTCGGCTCCATTCGAACTGCTATCGGTGTGCGTCGTACTGCGACACCATATTTTTATTTGCTTCGCATCGAGCTGACCAACCAAGTTTTTGGCTCTGATTTGAAGTTGGAGGGCGTCACGAAAGGGGCGAAACCTTCCATAATTATCTCCCAACCGTGGGCTCATCCGGCGGATCCAAGATCTCCGCTGCCCTCTTCGGTTGAGGTGGAGAGCTTCATGATTAGCTTGTACTTTGAACCGGTTGCAGACACCCCATTCGAGTGGTTTAGAAAAGTGGATCAGGTGCGCGTATCGGATGCACGCACGGACAATTTCATCAAAAGCAAAAGTGACGTCGTTCCCATTGATTTGATCGTCGAACAGGAATGCTCGTGAAAGCCGGACTTCTGATGAACCCAAAGTGCGAGGCTTTCCA